>JAEYQV010000107.1 GCA_023409835.1 Bacillota bacterium | reverse complement strand
GTGGAATCGGGCTTAGGCTGGTACATTAACTGGCAGAGGGGCTGGGCAGAATTTGCTAAGATGTACTCGGCGGTAATTATCATCTGTTTAACCTTTACTACAGTTAACCTGATATTCGGCTTGATCAAAAAGAGGGCGTTACGCTGGCAGGAGGGAGTGATTCGATGAGTGAAGCCAGAGGTCTTGTAAAAATAGATGATATAACGAAGATATTTGCCAGATGTGACTTAAACAGCACGATTACTGCCTTGGACAGAGTGAATATTACCATTAAACCGGGGGAATTTGTATCCGTCGTCGGAGCCAGCGGCTGCGGTAAATCTACCCTCCTGCGACTGATTACCGGCTTGGAGTATCCGACCAAGGGAAAGGTCTACTTCGACGGAGTGGAGATCACCGGACCAAGTGAAAAACGGGGATTTGCTTTCCAGGAGCCAACCCTGTTCCCCTGGTTAACCGTAAGGGAGAATATTGCCTTTGGACTAAGGGCGCAGGGAACCTATAAGCAGAAGAAGCATATTGTGGATGAGCTGTTAAAGCTGGTGGATTTAAAGGAGTTTTCATGCTCCTATCCCCACCAGCTGTCAGGAGGAATGGCCCAGCGGGTATCCCTGGCCCGGGCCCTGGCCTGTGAGCCGGATGCCTTGTTCCTGGATGAACCCTTCGGTGCCCTGGATGCCTTTACGCGGATGAATATGCAGGATGAGCTGGTCAGGATATGGCAGGATAAGAGAACAACGATTGTTATGATTACCCATGATGTGGATGAAGCAATCTATCTGTCCAACCGGATTATCATTATGTCCCCAAGGCCGGGCAGAATTCGTAAGATCATTGAGGTCAGTAATTCCTATCCGAGAAACAGGAACGGCAGCGACTTTATTAATATCCGTAAGGATATTCTGGAAATCCTTGATTTTGCCAAGGAGGAAACGGTGGATTTCTATTTATAATCAGGAAGGGTTACAGCGAAGGAGCGTGTGAGATATGAAGTTAGCATTTGCCTCCAGCGATGGAGTAGTAGTAAATCAGCATTTTGGGCACACTCCTGCATTCTGGATTGTAGAGATTAATGAGGAGAACGAGGAATGGAGGATCCTCGAAAAGAGGGAGAACGTGCCCTCCTGTCACTGTGGCGAGCATGATGAGAACACGGTGAAAAGCAGTGCAGAGCTGATTGGGGATTGCCGGGCAGTCTTTGTTGTTAAGGCAGGGAATTATGTCCATACCCTGTTACAGCAAAACGGGCTGCAGGTATTAGAGATCAAAGGCTATATTCGTGAGGTTACGGAGGGCTATATCATCTATCTAAAGAAGGTGCACTATTTTGAGAAGAAACGCAACGGAATATAACTTTTTATTTGGCTAAGTATTGAATGGAGACGATATGGGAAACGAGTATGCAGCAGAGATTGAAAACCAAATAAATCAGAAGGAGCTGCTTCTGCAAAGCAAGGCAATGGAGCATCCCTGTTTTAATGGCAGTATCCATGGAAAAAAGGGAAGGCTCCATCTGCCCATCAGCCCTTCCTGTAATATTCAATGCAGGTATTGTGTCCGTGCCTGCAATAAATGCGAACAGCGACCGGGAGTGGCTAGTGGTATACTAAAAGTAGAAGAAGCGGTTGACACAGTTCGTCGGGCATTGGAGCTATGCCCTGAAATCACCGTCGTAGGAATCGCAGGGCCGGGAGATACTCTGGCTACCGGTCACGGTCTGGAAGCCTTCCGGCTGGTCCATGAAGCATATCCGCAGCTGATTAAATGCCTCAGTACCAATGGCCTGGCACTTCCCGGTAAGGTTCGGGACCTCCTTGGGGTAGGAGTTAAGACAATCACCGTAACCGTGAATGCCGTTGATCCGCAGGTTGGTGAACAGATCTATTCTCATGTGATCTGGAAGGGAAAAAGATATACGGGAGCAGAAGCGGCCGCTTTATTGCTGGAACACCAGCTTAAGGGCATTCGGGAAGTCAGGGAGCAAGGTATTCTGGTTAAGGTGAATACGGTCTTGATTCCGGGCATCAATGATACTCACATCGGTAAAATCGCAGAAGCGGTCAGTGGGGCAGGAGCAAATATACATAATATCCTCCCTCTGATTCCGCAACATGATATGAAGGATATTCCTGCTCCGACCTGCAGTCAAATCAATCAGGCCAGGGAGACGGCGGGACAATATCTGCCGCAGTTTCGTCATTGTATGCACTGCCGTGCCGATGCCTGCGGTATCATAGGGAAGGAGGATTTATCCTACCGACTGTACGGAGAAAGAAGAATGGAAACCTTTTCCCATGGCTGATCTGACGATATACATTTCCATGGATACTTACATTTATTTTCTCGGGCTAATACGATAGTTCTATTTTTCACTGATTCAATCGTTCTATCTCCTTTGGGAATTCGAAAAGTATATTATCCAAAACTGATTCTTCCGTTTCATATTAAGGTATAACGCCCTTGCGAAAGGTATATTTATAGATATGACCTGTTAAGATAAGCGGTTCACTTATTATATCGGAGGCAGCAGTATGGCGAAAGGTATTGCAATCTATTCCCGCAAATCCAGATTTACCGGTAAGGGTGAGAGTATCGAGAACCAAATCGAGCTCTGCAGGCAATATATCGATCACAGCTATCAAAAGGAGGCACCCCTGGAGATTCTTATCTATGAGGATGAGGGATATTCGGGGAAGAACACAGCCCGTCCCCAATTTAAGAGGATGCTTCAGGATGCCAGGAAGAAGAAGTTCTCTGTCATAGTATGTTACCGGTTGGACCGAATCAGCAGGAATGTCGGTGACTTTGCGAAAATGATAGACGAATTGAATCGGATGGAGATCGGTTTTGTATCCATCCGGGAAACCTTTGATACCTCAACACCTATGGGGCGGGCAATGATGTATATTGCTTGTGTGTTCGCTCAGTTGGAAAGGGAAACCATCGCAGAACGGATCAGGGATAATATGTATGAGCTTTCGAAAACCGGACGGTGGCTGGGAGGTACCACGCCGACCGGTTATATTTCGGAAGGAATAGAACAGGTATCCCTGGATGGGAAAACAAGAAAAGCATTTCGATTGAAGCTCCATGCGGAGGAGTCACAGCTCGTAATAGCAATATTTCGCAAGTACCTTGAGACAGGATCACTTACGGAAACGGATGCCTATCTTATACAGAATCATTATTATACGAAAAATAAAGTGAATTTCTCCAGATATACCATTAAGAATATTCTAACCAATCCCGTATATATGATAGCGGATGAGGATGCCTACCGTTATTTGACGGGAAGAAATATCTTCCTGTATGCGGATTATTCTGAATTCGATGGCAGCCATGGTGTGATGGCCTATAACCGTACGAAGCAGATCAGCGGAAAGGCCCACAAGGAGAGGAATATGGAGGAGTGGGTAGTGACCGTCGGGAAGCATGAGGGAATCATCAGCGGGAAGGAATTTGTCAAGGTTCAGGAGCTGCTGGAACGGAACAGATCCAAAGCCTACAAAAAGCCCAGAAGTAATGTGGCTTTATTGTCCGGACTAATCTTTTGCGGAAGCTGTGGGAGTCATATGCGTCCCAAGCTGACAAGAAGATACACGGCAGAGGGGGCCAGGGGATATGACTACCTATGCTCCATGAAAGAAAAAAGCAAGAGTCAGTGCTGCCATACCAGGAATCTTGATGGAAATCTGCTGGATCAGAGAATTTGCGAAGTCTTGACAGCACTCCCGGAGGATGATTTCCTGTTTCAACAGGAGATGGTTCAACTATATCAGAGTATGCTTTGTAAAGCAGAATACCCCGGAACAGAAGCAGATCGTTATCAGAAGCTTCTTACAGAGAATGAGAAGGAAATACATACTCTTGTGAAGGCTTTGGCCAGTACAACAGAAAGTACGGCAAAGCCGTATATCCTTAAGCAGATCGAAGAGCTGCATAGGATGGGTGAGCTCCTGAGAGGTCAGCTGGAGGAAGCTAAGAGGAGCACAGGAGTAAGCTTACTATCGGAGCAGGAGCTAAATCTGGTTAGGCGGGCAATTCTTGATTATGGTACTGCCCTGAGGAGCTCTCCAACAGAACAAAAACGACGAGCGATCAATTCCCTTGTTAAAAAGGTGGTATGGGATGGGGTTAAGCTTCAATTATACCTGAAGGCTTCCCCTTTGGCGCCGCTGCGGGAGGATAGCAAATGAACTGCTGATGATGCTTCGTAGCGGAAAACGTCTTGCGAAAGAAGTATATCTGTATGATCCGATCGGATCAGACCGGGAGGGCAATGAAATCAATCTGTTGGATATCATCGAGGAAGCGGAAGTCGATATTGTAGAGAATATCGTGCTGGAGGATGATATTAAGAAACTGTATAACATGATAGGTAAGGTTTTAACAGATAGAGAACGTGAAATCATCTGCTTACGTTATGGACTGAGTAACAGGAAGGAAGTAACACAACGTGAAATTGCCAGTAAACTTGGAATATCAAGAAGCTACGTCAGCCGTATTGAGAAGAAAGCATTAAAGAAGTTACGGGAATGCTTTGAACAATAGGATATTCGTAACGCAACTCTGAAGAAGATTGCGGGAATACATTGGACCATAGATATCCGGAACGCAATAACAGAAAGTAACATATGGAGGGGCTGCCGCCGGGCAGTAAATATGAAGAAAGAGGAACAAGGTCTGTTCTTCTGTCTTTTGTATTTCTAGCCGGCTGCAGTCTCTTTTTTATACTTCAAAAAGCATAATAATGTACTTCGATATTATTTTTGGCGTATCGATACCGGACAGTACGATAGCAACGGAAACCAGCTAACCAATAGGGCGTAAAAGGATATATAGTAAAAAATGATTTAAATACTTCTCCGTATTGAAAGACGGGTCAGGTTATAGTAAGATAATGGTAGTGGCAGATGGCTTTAACAGTATGTGATGGAGGATCATATGATTAAGATAGGCTTAGTGATAGATGCAATGACAGAATTTTATACCGGGGATGTTGACCGGATCAATCATTTTCTGAAGGTCTATGGCTTCGCGAAAATGATTGGTGAGCTGGAGGGTCTTGAGGAGGATACGCAAGAGATCCTTGAGGTGACAGCCCTGGTGCATGATATCGGCATTCGAATCAGCGAAGAAAAATATAACAGCTCAGCCGGTACTTATCAGGAGCTGGAAGGGCCTCCGGTGGCGGAAGAGATGCTTGGGAAGCTGGGATACCGTAAGGAATTGATAGATCGGGTAAGTTATCTGGTCGGTCATCATCATACCTACTCGAAGATAGATGGGATGGATTATCAGATACTTGTAGAGGCTGACTTTCTGGTTAATATCCATGAGAATGGTATTAAGAAGCGGGAAGTAGAGCAGATCAGAAAGAAGATATTCAAGACAAGGACAGGACTGGCTCTGCTTGACCGCTTATATCAAAAGCTATCGTTATAGTAGTTAATGAAAATGTAAGAAATAAAACGATATAGTATTAAATGGAAATGCAATGAAATCACATGATATAGTAATCAATGAAAACACAAGAAATCGCACCATGTAGATACAATTAAGGATTAGTTATTGAAGCATTGGGGTTTATACAAGGAAAGGGTAAGGGTTAAGTGAATGGGATTTGCGATTGAGGTAAAGAATCTGGTTAAGAGATACGGTAATTTCACGGCTGTCCATCAGCTCTCCTTCACCGCGGAACAGGGCGAGATATTCGCACTGCTGGGGGCAAACGGTGCGGGCAAGACCACAACGTTGGAATGTATCGAGGGTATCCGGCATTATAACGAAGGTAGGATTACGGTGAACGGCAGAATCGGAGTCCAGCTGCAATCCTCCTCCCTTCCAGGCACGATAACCGCTCAAGAAGCATATAAGCTGTTTTGTAAATGGAATAAGGCGAAGGAGAATTTGCCTCTGTTGGAGCACTTCGGTATCACAGAGTTTAAGAATAAACAATATAAAGCCCTGTCAACGGGGCAGAAGCGAAGGCTGCACCTGGCGATTGCTCTGATTAATTCGCCGGATATCATATTTCTCGACGAACCCACAGCGGGTCTTGATGTGGAAGGCAGGGTGTCCTTGCATAATGAGATCAGAAAACTGAAGGAAGCGGGTAAGACGATTATCCTGGCAAGCCATGATATGGCGGAGGTTGAGAGCCTTTGTGACAGAATTGCAATTCTTAAGGAGGGCAGGCTGGCGTTCCTGGGGACTGCACCGGAGCTTACCGAGACCTGTTTCGGAGAGAGCAGAATATTCCTTCGAACCAGGAATCCCTTCCCGTTAAGGGAAATCAAGAACAGCAAGCCCTTCAAAGAGGAGCAGGCAGATCATAACAGCTTCACGGTGGTAACCACCGATATCGGGGATGCTCTGCTGGAGCTATTGACAATGATGAAGGAAATGGACAATGATGTGTTGGACATTCGGATTGAGCGGGCTTCCCTGGAGCAGCGTTTTCTTGAAATCGCAAAATAGGGGTCGCTAGCGGCGTAGAGGAGGTTTTATGAAAGCATTTTTATATAGTGTAGCACTTCACTGGAGGTTAGACTTAAGAAATAAAGGAATTTTAATCACCTATTATCTGGTACCGCTGCTTTTCTTCGGCTTTATCAGCATGATATTTACCTCCATCAACCCGGAGTCCAAGGACACCCTGATCCAGTCGATGACGATATTTGCGATCTCGATGGGAGCCTTTCTCGGTACCCCGATTCCCCTGGTGGAGCTGTATTCCGGCGATATCAAGAAAGCATATCGGGTCGGTGGCATCCCCTTATGGACGAGTACGGTGGAAAATATTATCTCAGCCTTCGTGCATCTCTTTATTACGAGTATCGTAATTTATCTGGTAGCACCGCTTGCCTTTGGAGCAAAGACTCCCGAGAATGTACCGATGTACTTCATAGCCTTGGCCATCTTCCTGCTGGTATGCCTTTCCATCGGAACAGTACTGGGATTATTCATTAAAAGTACTTCAAAGCTTACGATGTTCTCACAGCTTCTGTTCCTTCCGTCTCTGATGCTATCGGGAATTATGTTCCCGGCAGATATGCTGCCTAAGCCGCTGCAGACAGCCGGTTACCTCTTTCCGGCAACCTGGGGCGTTCAGCTTCTGACAGGTGCTGTATGGAATCTTGCGGCTTTAGCGGCACTTGCAGGCTTCTTCCTGCTTGCTGTTACCATAAGCAGCTATAAATTATCAAAGATCGGAATTGATTAATTGATTTTCTAACTTCTTTCAGGTGTTGTTTGTTCCGCAGATGATGGCAGAGTGGAGGTAAGAGTGCTAAGTCTGTGCCTGCATCGCCAAAGTGTAAAAGACACACTTGGCACGAACTTCAAATGCGCATAAATCATGCGCAGAAATGGAGGTAAATATGTCAGTACGTGAGATTAAGAAGGTAATTACGGGAACAACCCAGTTTGACGGAGCCGGTGTGAAGCTGGTCCGGGTCATCGGCTATCCGAATGTTAAGGACTTCGATCCGTTTCTGATGCTGGATGCCTTTGACTCGAGGGACTCCAAGGATTATATCAAAGGCTTTCCCTGGCATCCCCATCGCGGTATCGAGACGGTAACCTATCTGCTGAAGGGCGAGATTGAACATGGAGACAGCCTGGGAAATCACGGCCGGATCGAGGATGGAGGCTGCCAATGGATGACTGCCGGGAAGGCGATCATGCATCAGGAGATGCCCCAGCCGTCAGAGCATTTACTGGGGATACAGCTATGGCTGAATTTGCCCAGGAAGGATAAGCTGGTACCTCCGAAGTATCGGGATCTTAGGGAAGAGATGATTCCGAAGTGTACGGAGGAGGGCAGCCATGTAGCCGTTATCTCGGGAGCGTACAAGGGGATTCAGGGACCGACCAGGGGCGATTATGTGAAGGCTTTATTTCTTGACGTGGAGCTGGATTGTAATGCTACCTGGAACATCCACACAGAACCGGAGGAGACAGTGTTTCTCTATATCGTGGAAGGAGAAGGCCTCTTCGGAGGAGCAGATACCCAGCAGATATCCTCAAAGAAAGCAATCCTATTCGAACAGGGAGATCAATTAGTCGTCAGCACTACAGAGAGCAAATGCAGATTCTTCCTGTTCTCCGGACTTCCGCTGAGGGAGCCGATAGCCTGGGGAGGTCCAATTGTCATGAACACCGGAGAAGAGCTGGAGAAAGCCTTCCGGGAGATCCGTGCAGGCACCTTCGGTAAGTGATCCTATTATCCAGGTATATGCTGAGCAGCTGCAGGATTGTCGCTGGGTTTAAAGGGAAGCATTTACAGCTGCTACGGTAGTAAGTCTATGAAGTAAAACAAGCGGAAACAATAGCCGTTTCTCTTGTCTGGAATTAAATAAGGATACTTTATCGGTTGAGCGAAACAGAAATCGCACCGGTAAAGTATCCTTTTACTGTAATATTGCTTTGTTTATTCCTAGAGAAAATGCTAGACTCTCTTCGTGGTCCATTTGGAGCAATCCCAGACCTTTGTAGCCACATCCTCATAGAAATCCGGTTCATGGCAAATCAACAGAATGCTGCCTTTATAAGCCTTGAGTGCCCGTTTCAGCTCTGCTTTCGCATCCACATCCAGATGGTTTGTGGGCTCATCCAGAAGAAGGATGTTCGTCTCGCGATTAATCAGCTTACATAGCCTTACCTTAGCCTGCTCACCGCCGCTCAATACCCGGACCTGGCTCTCAATATGCTTTGTCGTCAGACCGCATTTAGCCAGAGCAGAACGGATCTCATACTGGGTGTAGCTCGGGAAGTCCTTCCAAAGCTCCTCAATACAGGTGGTTGTATTTCCGGGTGCCATCTCCTGTTCAAAATAACCGATGCTTAAATAGTCCCCCAGGGTTACCTTGCCACTTAAGGGGCTGATTAAGCCCAGGATGCTCTTCAGCAGCGTTGTCTTACCGATACCGTTCGCTCCGGTCAGAACAATCTTGTCACCGCGTTCCATAGCAAGGGTCAGGGGAGAGGAGAGGGGCTCGTCGTATCCGATAACCAGATCCTCGGTCTGAAAAATATATCTGCCGGCAGCCCGGGACTCCTTAAAGTTGAATTCCGGCTTTGGCTTCTCCTTCGCCAGCTCGATGACCTCCATCTTATCCAGCTTCTTCTGCCGGGACATCGCCATATTACGGGTGGAAACTCTGGCCTTATTACGGACAACGAAATCCTCCAGCTCCTCGATTTCCTTCTGTTGACGCTTATATGCGGATTCAAGCTGAGCCTTCTTCATTTCATAAACCTCGAGGAACTTATTATAATCTCCGACATAACGATTTAACTCCTGATTCTCCATATGATAAATGATATTTACCACACTGTTCAGGAACGGAATATCATGAGATATCAGAATGAAGGCATTTTCATATTCGTTCAGATAGCGCTTCAGCCATTCGATATGCTGAACATCCAGATAATTCGTGGGCTCATCGAGCAGCAGGATATCCGGCTTTTCCAGGAGCAGCTTGCCAAGCAGGAGCTTCGTTCTCTGGCCTCCGCTTAAGTCGTTGACATCACGGTCCAGACCCACCTCATCCAAGCCTAACGCGCGGGCGATTTCCTCCACCTTCGAATCAATATTATAAAAGTCATGCATAGTCAACATTTCCTGGATAATACCCAGTTCCTCAATCATATCTGCCATCTCATCCTCGGAGGCTTCCCCCATCGTATCACAGATCAGATTCATCCTGCTCTCCAGCTCGAAGAGGTGGGAGAAAGCGGACTGAAGGACGCTTCGCAGGGTCATGCCGCTTTCCAAAACAGCGTGCTGATCGAGATAGCCGGTCTGGACATGCTTTGCCCATTCAACTTTACCTTCATCAGGCATCAGCTTACCGGTTACGATATTCATAAAGGTGGATTTTCCCTCCCCGTTTGCACCGATGAGACCGATATGCTCACCCTTCAGAAGACGAAAGGATACATCGTGGAAGATTGCGCGATCGCCAAACCCATGACTCAGATTAGTAACATTTAAAATACTCATGATTGATATTACTCCTTTAAACGGATCAAATTTAATATTCATACGGGAATAAGCTGCGGTAAATTATCAGAAAATTATTAATAACGCCCCGGACTTTACAGCTCAACGAAACTTTTATTGATTTTCGTATGAAACAAGGATATTACGACTACTCATTTTACACGATATACGGCGTCAGGTCAATTCGTATCTGGCAAAACAAATGAAATTGCAATCGTTTTCGACATAATTTGATTATAATTTTTGGTAAATATGAAAAATAGTAGAAATTTGCAATAATATACCAAAATATTTAAAAAAGGTATGGACTAATGCTGAAATATGAATTATAATGTAAATTGTATGAAAAGTTTCAGTTGTTATATATTAGGTAGATAGTCCTTAAAATATCAGAAAGAATGTGATTTTTTTAGAAAATTAAGTATACAATTAGAACTAATTTATAGGTATTAGTTCCTAAATTGTCTAATAATGAATATAAAACAGTCATAATTGCAAAAATATTGTTGCAATTATGCAAATATTGGATTATAATAAAGATGTAAATGAGTCAGGGGAGAGGCATATGGAGTTCAACAATAGGAAGAAACGACTGGGCGACATACTAATCGATGCAGGGGTTATTGACGAGCTTCAATTAACTGAGGCACTGGCTGAACAGAGAGAAAAAGGGCAGAAGCTTGGCGAAACCTTAATTGATTTAGGATTTACTACTGAGGTTGAGATTGCCAATGCATTACATAGACAATTAAATTATGATTTTGTTATTCTATCCGATCGACGGATCGATCCGGATATCATAAAGCTTGTAGGAGAAGAGATCCTCAGGAAGAATTCCGTTATGCCCTTTGAATTCAAACAGGGCTATCCGAATATTCTCCGGGTGGCGATGTCAAATCCTCTTGATTATATTGCGATTGACGATATCGCAATTATCACTAATTTTCAAATAGAACCTGCCGTGGCTACCTCTCAGGATATTGCGGCAGCGATTGATAAATATTATGGCAACATAGAAGCGTTGAAGGTTGCGCAGCGATATACCCAGGAGAGGGACAGCCTGATCAAATCAGAACCGATCGAACAGGACACAACCTCGGAGGAAGTGGAGAATGCTCCTATTGTAGTTTTGGTTCGCTCCATCATCGAGCAGGGTATCCGCCAGCGTGCCAGTGATATACATATTGAACCCTTAGAGGACGATCTGCGGGTTCGCTATCGTATTGATGGTGTTCTCGGTAAGGGAAGAATATACAGCCTTACGCTAATGCCTGCCATCATTGCCAGATTAAAGATTATCTCAGGGATGGATATATCGGAGAAGAGAAGACCCCAGGACGGGCGTATTACCATCACCGTGGGAAGAACAGAATATGATATCCGTTCCTCCGTTATACCGACAGTATATGGAGAGAAGGCAGTACTTCGTATTGCAGCAAAGAACGGATTTACCAGAGACAAGAGAGAGCTGGGCTTTACGGAGGAAGAACTCGAACGATATGATAAGATGATATCCCAGCCCCATGGTATTATTCTGATCACAGGACCTACCGGTAGCGGGAAATCAACTACACTTTATACGATACTTACCTCCTTGAATAAGGAGGGTGTCAATCTTATCACGATTGAAGATCCGGTCGAAGCACATATTGCCGGGGTTAATCAGATACAGGTTAATGAACGAGTGAATTTGACCTTTGCGGCTGCACTTCGTTCCATCCTGCGACAGGACCCGGATATCATTATGGTCGGTGAGATTCGTGATCAGGAGACAGCCGAGATCGCTGTAAAAGCATCCATCACAGGCCATCTGGTTGCCAGTACCATCCATACGAACTCAGCCGCCAGTACGGTAACTCGTATGACGGATATGGGGGTAGAACCCTATTTGCTGTCCGAAGCCCTGGCAGGGATTATAGCGCAGCGTCTGGTAAGACGGCTCTGCCCGGATTGCAAGAGAAAGAGGGAAGCCAATGAGGTTGAGAAGCACGTCCTTGGCTATCCCGCTACAAAGCCTCTTCAGGTGTACGAAGCGGTTGGCTGTGTAAAATGCAACGATACGGGTTATATCGGACGTATCGGTGTATATGAAATCCTTCAGACCTCATCCAGAATCCGGGAAGCGATCCGTAAGAAATGGCCCACCGATGCAATTGCAGAGATTGCTGAATCTGAGGGAATGAAGCCTCTGAAGGTAAGAGCGGTAGAGCTGGTGTTTGATGGGACAACCTCTGTGGAAGAGCTGATGCGAATCTCAATTGATGAGGACTAAGCAACTTAGTTAAAAAATAAACAATCAGGCGATTGTCAGTAAAGCTTTACATTAATTTTCTGAACTATAGCTTGGGATTGAATAATGGAGGAAACATGATGTTCACGATAGATGACTTGCTAATTGACGCACAGAACAGGAAGGCCTCCGATCTGCATTTGACGGTCGGAATATCACCAAAATGCAGGATTAACGGTGAATTGGTTGATATGGGATATCCCCCGATGCTGCCACAGGATACAGAGTCATTGATTATGCCGATGATTCCGGAACGATTAAAGCAGACCTTTGCAGAGAAAGGGGAAGTGGATTTCTCCTATTCCATTCCCTCAGTAGGTCGATACCGTGTGAATGTATTTCGTCAGAGAGGCTCTCTGGCATTGGTCATCCGTATTATCAATACCTCGATACCAAAGCCCGAGGTACTTGGATTACCGTATCCCGTTGTAGAGCTGACCAAGAAGAAGCGGGGGCTGGTACTCGTTACAGGACCCACCGGAAGCGGTAAATCAACAACACTGGCTTCCTTGCTGGATATTATTAATTCCTATTATAACTGCCACATCATCACCCTGGAGGACCCGATTGAGTATCTGCATTCTCATAAGAAGTCCGTGGTAAATCAGAGAGAGATCGGCTCGGACTCCTTATCCTTTGCGAATGCTCTCCGTGTAGTTCTCCGTGAAGACCCGGACGTTATTCTGGTCGGTGAGATGAGAGATTTCGAGACAATAGAGATTGCGATTACTGCCGCTGAGACAGGCCATCTGGTATTCTCCACTCTGCATACGATCGGCGCAGTAAATACCATAGACCGTATTATCGATGTATTTCCACCCCATCAGCAACAGCAGATTCGGGTACAGCTGGCCTCCGTATTGGAAGGAGTTATCTCACAGCAGCTGATTCCGACCATCGATGAGAAGGGAAGAGCAGCAGCCTTTGAGGTTATGCTATCGACACCTGCGATCCGTAATCTGATTCGTGAGGGCAAGAACCACCAGATCGCATCCTTTATCCAGACAAATAAGAAGATGGGAATGCAGACCATGGACGATGCAATCTTCGACCTGTACTTAAAGGGTGCTATCCATAAGGATCAGGCCCTGGCATTTTCACAGGATTCGCAGACCATGGAGCGTAGGATGATGTAACGTATCGTAATGTAAGTTTAGTGGGAGGGAAATTCCTTGGCCGGATATGCATATGTTGCCATTGATATGAGTGGTAAAGAGAAAAAGGGTAAAATGGAAGCTCCGGATGAAGACCGCGTGTTCCATACGCTGAGAGCGGAAGGAATGTTCCCGGTTACGATTAAGCAGTTAGGTATCCTGCAGCGCGATATCAACATCCAGTTATCGAATCCGGTAAAGCCCAGGGACCTGAGCGTATTCACAAGACAGTTTGTCAGTATCCTCCATGCGGGTGTACCAATCGTAGCAGCACTCGACATGCTGGTGGAACAGACCGAGAATAAAACCCTGAGGAAGGCCATTAACAGCACCTTGCAGATGGTTGAGAAGGGCGAACGTCTCGCCGATGCGATGCGCAACCAGGGCAAGACCTTTCCGCCGATTCTGATCAACATGGTGGAAGCCGGTGAAGCCTCCGGTAACTTGGAGACCGCTCTGGAGAGAATGGCGATACATTTTGAGAAGGAAGCGAAGCTGAAAGCCTTAATTAAGAAAGCAATGGTATATCCGGCGGCACTTGGTATCATATCCCTTGGTGTAGTAATTCTGATGGTAGTATTTGTTATACCGAGCTTTATGAATATGTTTAAGGACATGGATATGAAGATGCCGGCGATAACCCTGGCAATCATGTCGGTAAGCGAATTCATATCACATAAATGGTACATCATCCTGGGAGTTATCGTTGCGCTGATCGCGGCTTTGACAGCTTTTAAGAATTCCTATAAAGGGGAAGTGCTATTTGCTAAGCTGGGGTTAAAGATGCCCATCTTCGGAAAGCTTACAGTTAAGATAGCCAGCGCCCGCTTCAGCCGTACCTTAAGTACACTGCTGGCCGCCGGAATCCCGCTGATGGAGGCAATCGATATCACAGCCAGAACCATGGATAACATCATCATTAAGAAGATGCTGATGCAATCCAAGGAGGAGGTGGCAAGGGGTGTCCCTATGTCCGTTCCTTTAAAGGCAGCCGGTATCTTCCCGCCAATGGTTTGCCATATGACGAAGATTGGTGAGGATACAGGTAATCTGGAGATTATGTTAAATAAGATTGCTGATTATTATGACGAGGAGGTAGAAGTAGCAACCCAAGCTATGACAGCAGCATTAGAGCCGGTAATCATCATTTTCCTGGCAATCGTTATAGGAGCCCTGATTATTGTTATATTGCAGCCAATGTTTTCAATGTATGACCAGATGGATACTTCATTAATGGGAACCGACCCCGGAGCAGGCATTAATTAAACGGTGACATGCTAAGTATTAATATAGCAAAGGTCTTAAAACGGTAACGTAACGTTACTAATCCCATATGCCTATTTTTTACCGTTTTGATGATAAATTAAACAAATGAATAGGAGAGAAAGAGAATGAAGAATTTAAAAGGAAACAACAAAGGATTTTCGCTAGTTGAGTTAATCGTAGTAATTGCCATCATGGGCATACTTGCGGTTACATTGGCACCCAGACTAATGCACTACGTTGAAAAGGCTAGAGTAGCTTCTGACCAAGAAGTGGCAAACACTATATTAACAGCGGCTAAGTTTGGTTACATGCAGTATGAAGAGGATTGGGAATCAATTGATACCGAGGGCGCCACAGATGCTGATCCTGATACATTAGAATTAGGCGTTCCTGGCCCTGCTGCATCAACTCCGACAGCTTTATTTACTATTACCGGAGATAGCTGGGCTAAAGAAGATGGTTATGAAGCAAGTAATGATTTTATTAATGAAATCAGAGCAGTTGTTGATGACTTCTCATTAAAGGGCAGTGGTGCTACGACTGCTACTACTATTACTATTTCTGAATTAAATGGTAAAATAAGTGTAACATTGGATTATAACGATGGAAAGACTGATCCATACACAGTATCTGAATAAAATCATAATTTACTTTTCCCATCAAACAGGGCTTTGCCCTGTTTGATGGTGTTTCAAAATAATTTAAAGGCGGTACAAAAGATATGGTTGATTACATAGTATACGGAATCGTTTTTCTTTACGGCATCGTAATCGGGAGCTTCTTGAATGTATGTATCTTCCGTATTCCGGATGAATCCAGTGTGGTTACCGGAAGATCCCATTGTATGAACTGTAACTCACAGCTAAAATGGTATGAGTTGATACCGGTGTTTAGCTATATTTTTTTATTGGGGAGATGTAGAAACTGCAAATCCAGAATTTCGATCCAATATCCGATTATTGAAGTACTGAACGGTCTGTTTTATGTGCTGGTTTTTTATTTAAACGGATGGAAGGGAACCTATACCATCCTTGAAAATGTGATTCAATGTTTCGTTATATCCGCGTTAATTGTACTCAGTGTAATTGATTTCAGAACGAATATGATACCGATTGGTGTTAATATATTTATCATGATTATGGGACTGGCAGCAGCTCTAGTGGAGTATTTCTGGTTTGGCAGAAGCACCGATATTATGCTGAACCATGGAATTGGTTTTTTTGCAGTCAGTGGATTCCTGCTATTAATATTCTATGCTACGAAGGGTAGAGGAGTCGGTGGCGGAGATATCAAGCTGATGGCCGGAGCCGGTCTACTCTTAGGATGGGATTTGATCCTGCTGGCTTTTTTCATCGGTTGTGTTCTTGCCGGTGTGATCCATCCGATCAGAATGAGAGTTAACAATCTCAGCAGGGTGCTTGCCTTTGGCCCTTATTTATCCGTAGGAATTGTAATTGCAATGTTATATGGAAGACAGATTATTGACTGGTATCTACAGACCTTCTTTGTTATGTGAGGCGAATAACCATAGTGGGGGAACAGTATGGCTAAGAAAGTTTTAAGTATAGCGATTGGAACCGAATGTACGAAGATATGTGAGGTTACCTACAAGAAGAATTATAAGAATAAGGGCATCCGTGTTTACCGCAGTGCTTCCTTCCCAACACCGCCGAACACGATTGAGGATGGCTATATCAGGGATAAAGCGGCTTTTGGTGATGAATTAAAAAACCGGTTAAAGTCCGGCAAATTCAAATCCGATAAGGTTATCTTCTCTGTAACCTCCAGTAAAATCGCTAACAGAGAGGTAATTCTTCCACCGGTGAAGGAAAAGCGCATCATGGAAATCATTAAAACCGGTGCGGCAGAGTATTTCCCGATCGATATGAAGGAATATATTCTATCCTATCTGATATTGGAGAAAAACACCTCTGACCGTAAAGCTAAGGCCAGGCAGAAGAAGCTGGATAAGAAGGAACGAAAGCTTGCAAAGAAGCTGGAGAAGCAGAACAGGAAGGCTCTTAAGAAGAAGAGTAAGACAGAAATAATCGCTGATAATATGGAACTCATGGAAGCTAAGCAGAGAGAGCAGTTTCCGGAGGAGACCATTTCAGACAATAAAAACGATAATAGTACGGATAATACGAAGAAAAGTATGCGTTTATCCGTATTTGCGGCACCCTCCACACTGGTGAAGAACTATTATAGCTTTGCGAAGCAGATGCATCTGGATATCGTAGCCATCGATTATTCCGGCAACAGCAGTTATCAGGCGATTAAGCGCCAGGCAAAGCGTGGGACGAATGTATTTGTTCAGATGAATGAGAAGGATTCCCTGATTACCATTCTTCGTGAGGATGTATTAGTTCTACAGAGAACGGTGAACTATGGCTTATCAACCATAGTCGAATCGATCATGGAGCAGGAATATTATCATGTCAATAGTCGCGAGGAGGCGATTGAGCTTCTTCATACCAGAAATCTGTTATCACTGGATGCTGAGACGATGGACAACCTGAAGCAGGATTCCTCCTGGAGTAAGGGAGAAGCGGCTGCAGCCAGTGAATTTGTGAGATCTCTTAATTCTTCCGAGGACTACAGACACGATAGGGAACTGCAAGCAAGACAAAGTATCAGGGAATCAATGCATTTTCTGTCGAACAGCATTGCCAGAATGCTGGACTATTATAAATCCAGTCATAAGCAGATAGATATCGAGACAATTTATCTTACCGGAGCCGGAGTTCACATTCAGGGAATAGAGAATTTCTTTACCACGGAGATCGGGATTTCCCATAAGATCATGGAGAAGCTTGCAACCTTCAGCTCCAAGAAGAAGGCAGCTTCATACCGCAATAACCCCAGTAATTTCTTAACCTGTATAGGGGCGGTAATTAAGCCGGTGGATTTTATTCCATTGGAATTTACCCTGAAGAAGCAGAAACGGAGTGCCGTCATCGGAACCATTATCTTCACAATGGCATGCCTGGCCGGTTCCGCAGGTACGGTTTATGTATCCTTGACCGATTATCTGGAAGCAAAACAGGAGCTGGATCAGGTAGAGGAACAGTTTCATGCCCTGCCTGCACTTAGCGGTGTACACGAAGAATATGAAACCGTTCTGAAGGAGCTTGATAATCTTCAGGAGCTGGAGTCAAAGACGAAGAGTAACAATGATAATATCAAGAATGTAATAACCGAACTGGAAAGTAAACTGCCCAAGGGAACCGTCATTCATTCGATGCAATTTACGGAAAATGACGTAACCATGAGTGTTACGGCAAGTGATAGCAAGACAGGACCGAATGCGTTAATCGCCGTGATATTGAAGCAGTTAAAAACGATTGAATATTTCAAAGAAAATGTCCAGGTATCAGGCATCACAGTCAGTGAGGAGAATGGGTCAGCCATGGTCAGCTTTACTATTCTATGTACCTATGCGGAATAGTTTATTTTGGAGGTAATCGCAGTGAAGAAAAAGAAAATTACCGGGAAACAGATAAAGCTAATATTTAATATAGTCAGCTTGTCCATCTTCATTTTCTCATATTTTTATCTTTATGAGCACTATGTAGATAAAGAAGAGAAGGCCCGGAAGGACATAGAAACCGTGAGGACTGATATCCGGGTGAGGGAGAAGAAGCTTGCTGAGGAGGACTCTATACGTG
>JAEYQV010000065.1 GCA_023409835.1 Bacillota bacterium | reverse complement strand
CAGCCTTATCGATGGACTCCGGCAGGAAGATGGACAGCAGAATGGTTCCTGCAAATATACTGAAGGCGGAGGATTGTACGGCAGAATATCTCTTCGTCAATTGCTTCTGAAGAAGATTGTACCAGCTAAGCAGGATGGATGCACCGATCAGCCACAGGTTTCCAGCATTGACGGAAAGTCCCCCGTTCAATACGGTCAGAACTGCTACCCCCGAGAAGCAGATCAGAATAGCGAGCCATTGAGTTTTCTTCAGATGCTCCTTATAAATAAGGCTGGCAAATAAAGCTGTAATAATCGGTGTCATTGCGATGATGATGCTTCCGGTGGCTGAAGTCACGGTTTCACAGCCTTTATTGAAGGCAATATTATACAGAAAGAAACCGGTTGCACCGGATACGAAGAACCATTTAATATCCGTTCGTTTGGGAAACTTCAGCTTCATGACCAGAACGATAATAATGAGAGCGCAGGAGGCTGTAAAGTATCTTAAGAAGCCCAGAGAGAAGGCAGTGAAATATTGTAAGGCAAGTCTGGTAAACACATAAGCCAGTGACCAGAAGAGTATTGTAATGATTGCATACGGATGAAAGCTGTCTTTAAATTTCATGGGGTATTGCCGCCTTTTTATAAATAGTTGTTTCATTTACATGAATATGTGATAAAATAAATAGAGCCAATGGGGCTCGAACCCATGACCTCTCGCGTGTGAGGCGAACGCTCATCCCAGCTGAGCTATGACTCCATAAAACCCATTATAACACTAAAATTGGAAAAATCAATCAATTTACATAGCAGTAAGCAACAGAGGAGAAAGGAAGATAATCATGCAGGATAATAGAGAAGAAGAAATACTTAAGCAGCAGGTCATCGATATCATGAACGAAGACCATCAGCAGCCGTATGGACAGGAAATCCGCCAGAGACCCGGTAAGTCTAAGAAGAAAAGGCATCTTGGTTTAAAAATATTAGGGATTATAGCAGCTGTATTGCTCATTGTGGTAATTTTCTTTATCGGAACGAAACCCGGCAGAGGGATAATCTATTCAGCCGCAAGTAAATTTGTATACAGCAATGTACATAATGAGGATATCATTGAGAAGTACAATAAGAGCGGCAGCGGACAAGAGGCTTCGGTGAGACAGGAGGATTATGTAACGAATTATCTGATCTTCGGTATCGAAGAATTCGGAGGGGCCAGAAATACCGACTCCATGATGATTGCCTCGATCAATACGAAGGATGATACCATAAAGCTGACTTCTCTGCTCCGTGACAGCTATGTTGAGATTCCTGGGTATAAAGCGAATAAGTTAAATGCGGCGTATGCAAAAGGAGGTGCAAGACTCCTGGTGGATACCGTAGAGCTGAATTATAAGGTAAAGATTGACGGATATGTGTCGGTGGATTTTAAATCCTTTGAAAATATTGTTGATATGCTGGGTGGTGTTACAATCGAGCTTGGCGAAAAGGAAGCAAAATATCTAAATACCACAAACTATATCTCTAAGAAGGCAAACCGAAATGTCAAGCCCGGTGTCAATCATTTGAACGGTAATCAGGTTATGGGCTATTGCCGCGTCAGGAAGGTTGAGACGCTGGGAGGTATTAATAACGACTACGGACGAATTGTCCGGCAGCAGAGAGCTCTAAAGGCCATATTTGACAGCTATATATCACCTAAGAATATCTTTAAGGTTCTCCGGGTTACGAAGGAGGGTCTGGGGTATGTAACCACGAACCTGACACAGAGCCAGATCAGGGAAGCGATGAAGGCGGTTGTAGAGAACAGAATAACGGAGCTGGAGACCTTCCGTGTCCCCGTTGACGGTGCCTTTGATGCTCCGAAGAAATACAACGGTATCGGATACCCGTTGGTCATTGATTGGGAGACTAACAGAGTGGAATTGTATAAGTTCATATATAATGACACGAAGAGCGAAGCACAGGATGAATTAGCGAGGATAGAGGATTAAGGTATATAGATGATGGTTTGTATATAAACAGACAAAATGAGATGGACCATACAACAACAGTCTTGTATGGTTCATCTTTTTTATTCATAACAAAAGAAACAACTAATCACTCCATATTTTATATTTGATGTAACCTTTTAGAGTTTAAAAGGATGTTCCTTATGAAAGCGAGAGGAGGAGGACAGTTGGACGGATATACCTACAATAAGGATGAGGAATTCCTACAGATATATCAGGCACATAAAAAAACTGTATTTGGAATTGCATTCAATTATACGAAAAATCAGGCGGATGCTAATGATATTGTGCAGGAAGTATTTATGAAGTATTATACAAATCAGAAGATATTCAATGGAGAGGATCATATTAAGGCATGGTTAATCCGCGTCTCAGTGAATGCAAGTAAGAAGCATCTAATTTCGGCATGGATGAGAAAGACTGTTCCTCTGGATGAAACCATCCCATTTGAACACAAAGAAGATTCCGGACTCTTTGAAGTGGTGATGGCATTGCCCAAAAACTATCGCTTGGTTGTACATCTATACTATTATGAGGGGTATTCGATATCGGAGATAGCTTCCATACTCGGCGCCAAGGAAGGAACGATTAAGGTACGCCTTATGAGAGCAAGAGACATGTTGAAGCTTAGGTTAAAGGAGGTATGGTTGGATGAAGAATAATGAGAAATACCGGAAAGTATTTGATCGATTTTATGATTCTGCAGTAGACGACGAGAAGATTCTAACTATAATAACGAGAAAAGATAAAACCCCGATGATTGCAATTCGAAAATGGGCACTGGTAGCCGCAGCTTTTATAGTTATTTTTTCGGGGACCACATTAGTAGCAGCTGCTGCTGGGTGGATTGATTTATCGGATATCTTCCGGAAGGGTTTTGATGATCAGACAAGTGCAGATCTGATTGAATCCGGTATTGTACAAGAGCTGGAGATTGTTAATGAAACCGATGATTTTACATTGAAGCTGGTGGCATTCACAGGGGATACGGAAACTCAGAAGGTTTTATTTGAACTTACGCCAAAAAAAGATTTGGTTGAATTCAACGAAATAAGGCTTATGGTCCAGACCTTTTGTCCATGCGTATTGGTGGAGGAAGAGAGTTATAGCAATTATGCAATCAATGAGACGACAGGGTATGAGCTAAGATATGATGAAGATAAAAACACGTATTATATTAGTTACCGGCTGCCGCCATATTGGATCAGAGATCTTAATGAGGATGTCATACTTCGAATCACGGGAGTAAAGCTATATGATGGAGGGCTGCTAACAAAATATATGAATTGCAATCTAATTTATCAATTTACTCCGGACCGGACCATATTGGAACAGCCTGTCACAATTGAAGTAAATCAGCAGATTGCAAAGGATGTATTTAAAGAGGTGGGCTTTACAGATGACTATCGTGATAGCTTTACTGCTTCCGATGCGATTGTTGCTCCCAGAACATGGAGAACGATGCAGATAGTCGATGTAGTAATATCACAGTACAAGACAGAAGTAAATGGTATCATTATGGAGGAAGAGATAACTGATCAGGAAGCTCGCAGTATATGGAATCAATTTACAGAACCAAGGTTTGTCACTGAGCATTATTGGAATGGGATAGAGCAAAGGAATTGCTATAACATTGTAGCGGTTGATAATGAAGAACGTATACGCCTGTTTGTGGATGATGCAGAAATTAAGGTTGATGAAGAATCGCTATCCTTATTACCCGGTAAGGGTCATGAGAATGGTAATTCGAAAACCGATGGATTATATGGCTGCGCCATTAGCTTTGACGGTGTTGATTATGATAAGGCGAAGAAGATTGAAATCCATTTTGGCGATCAGATTATTACGATCAAATAACGAGACACTGACGGAAGAAAGCCCCGGATTCATTACAGAATCCGGGGCTTTTGTAAATGGTGCGCCTGGCGGGCACATTCCTCCGATAGAAAAAGTGGAGCATAGGGGACTTGAACCCCTGACCCCCACACTGCCAGTGTGGTGCGCTCCCAACTGCGCTAATGCCCCATCAATATATTAAAGTATAACAAATCTTTTAAAAATGTCAACCAAAACCCTACAATACATAGTATTAAAATCCCGTGAACTTCTGAGGAAGATCAGCTTAGTATATCTGATAGTATCATCCATTCAGTTGCTTAATCAATGGCTTGAATCATACACAACCTACCATAATCCGGATTGTTTTATATCGGTCATAGGAAATGCAATATCACATGGTTTAATTTGAGTGGCATAAGAAAGGCTTCCGGCAAATAGCCGGAAGCCTATAAATAACCATTTTAAGTAATATTACATATGCAGAATCTACTTAAACACGACTTGTGCAAAGTTAAAGAACCCTAAATACCAGATATTAAAGCCATGTGCTCCGGGGAGTGTCTGCCAGATAAAGTTTTCGCCGTCCTTCACCTTATCTGTTAGGGCTGGAAGGTTTGTCACCGCAGCTGTTGCAGCG
>JAEYQV010000049.1 GCA_023409835.1 Bacillota bacterium | reverse complement strand
ATCGTCTTGGTTTTACCGAGGAGGAGGATCCGGTTAAAATAGAATTTGAATTAATGAGAATTCTTCCGAAGGAACAATGGATTCTGTACAATATCCAGATTATCACTCTGGGCCGGACCATCTGTACAGCCAGAAGTCCAAAATGCAGCGGATGTTTTCTGAAGCAGTATTGTAAGTATGTAAAACAGATCAGCTAATCCCTCTGTCAATGCATTCACAGGAATATAACTATGTTGCAGTACTAACAGGAGCGGCTATACTTAAAAGAAGGTGAGATTATCGGGTGAACTGCCCGGTAACTGGATGACAGAGGATTATTTCTTAATATTTTAGAATAACAGAGAATAAAAACTGACCTTCAGGAATATGGATGAAAAATATCTTGATAGATAAGGAAAAATAGATTAGAATACTAAGTACAGCCAATGATTTTGATACCGATTTCCGGTCATTTAAGTATATGGAAGAATGCCCGGAGGAAGGAATAGGAATGAGGGTCTGTGGCTATAATACACATTAGGAGTTTTTTAACCGAAGGAGTTCTTCCATCAGCTTATCCCTTCCAACGATGTTAGTAAATGGAATAATATCAAGTAATGGGTCTATTTTATCCGGAGTATGCTGAAGCACATAGATCCTGGCCAGCAGCTCATAGGTCCTTCTGACATCGGTCAGGCACATAACAGCAAATTCAAAAACAGCAAGAGCGGAATCGATACAGCCATTGTGATAGAGACGTTCTCCCCATTTATTCAACGTGCTCACAAGAATAAGATAATTATTATCGTATTCCGTTAGTACTGCAAGGTTGGAAGCACCGTATTTCATTTTTAGGTCAGTATTGGTAAAGCTGGTCAGGTTGACAATCTTTTGATCAGCCAATTTATGAATAGTATCACGGTAGGAATTTATTGTGGAATCATCGGTATCGTCCATGGGAAGCCGTTCCAACGGAATAGTGATATAATCCAGCCCGGAAATATCGGTTTTACGGGAAAGGTTTGCTGCCTGTTCCCTCTCCCAGAATTTCTCGGCCCTAATCCTTTCAATCCTGGAGCTTTTTCTAATTTCATAGAATATCCATAGCGCAAATATGATAAGGACACTAAAATTTACGAATAACTGCATAGGCTGTACACGACCTTTCATAATATTACAAAAAAGAGGTGATTTAAGATGATGAATTTTCGTAACAAGAAAACAAAGAGAATTTTCTCTACTATTATTATAATTTTTCTGATACTGGCAATGATAGTTCCTACTGCTCTCAGTATATTTTATTAATATACCGAAAGCCGGAAGAAATGTCAATTGGGGAAAGATTATCTTGAATAATCTGACTTTTATGTTACAATAGGTAGAAGTTACATAAAAATCACAATGAAATCATGACACAAGTCGGACGATTAGAAGGAGGATGAATAATGGGCAGGAAAAGAATATATCTATCCGCGATATTATTATTATCGGTATTCTTTGTTTTAAAAGGAAACGCTGATTATGCATCTGCAGAAGAAAATAATAAAAGGATAACACAAGGTGTATTTATAGACGCAGTTGATGTTAGCGGCATGACCGAAGCAGAGGCTCAGGCGGCTGTGGACAGCTTTACGGATACTCTCCGCAGTAAGGGTATCGCTATTATGGTGGGAAAGGATACCGTATTATCCACTCTTGGTGAGTTAGGGTACGATTATGACCCGAATGACAATATCCAGCAGGCGTTATCCTTAGGTACTGCCGGAAACCTGATTAAACGATATAAGGATCTTAAGGATATTGAACAGGGTAACATTGTTTATCCCTTAAGCTTTCATATTGATGAGAGTAGCCTGAATGAGTTAATAAAGACAAAAGTCAGTTCCTATAATACTCTGCCGGTAAATGCTACCGTATCCCGCAAGAATGGTAAGTTTGTCTATACGGACCATGTTGTGGGAAGCAAGGTGAATGTGGACGCAACGGCTCAGTTAATCATGGATACTGTTTTAAATAACTGGAATCGGTTGGACATTGTAGTAAATGCAGTAATGGAAGAGGATCTTCCGATGTATACCAGGGATGTTGTTGAGCAATGCAATACGGTTCTTGGTACCTTTACAACAGAGTATGCAAGCTCTGCAGAGGGCAGGGCGGCTAACTTGGCCAATGGTGCGCGACTGATTAATAATACCGTTCTTTATCCGGGTGAGGTTTTCTCCGGATATGAGCATCTGACTCCGTTTACTGCAGCTAACGGTTACTATGAAGCAGGAGCATATTCGCAGGGTAAGGTCATTGACAGTATTGGCGGAGGAGCCTGCCAGGTAACCACAACGCTTTATAATGCAGTATTATTCTCTGAACTGGAGGTAGTGGAGAGACAATCACACTCCATGACCATCAGTTATGTTGATCTTTCCAGAGATGCAGCTATTGCAGGAACCTATAAGGATTTAAAATTCAAAAATAATACGAATGCTCCGATATTAATCGAGGCATTTACACAGGACCGCAGAATTACCTTTAAAATCTGGGGCCATGAAACCAGAGATACGAAGAACAGAAGATTGGAATTTGTTACGGTGGTCTTAAGTGAAACTGCACCTCCGGCTGATGTAATTGAAAAGGATCCGACCAAGCCTACTACTTACCAGAAGGTAACGCAGTCAGCCCATACCGGTTATAGAGCGGAACTATACAAGGTGGTATATGTAGATGACGTTGAGGTTAGCAGGACACTGATTAACAAGAGCGCTTATGCTGCCGAACCTCGTTATATAACAGTCGGAACGAAGGTTGTGGAGGAGAAACCGGTTCAGGAGAAGACAGATACCAAAAACACGGATACCAAGAATACGGATCGTAAGAATACGGATCCGGCTCAACAGGAGAAACCGGCAGATAATTCCGATGCTCCGATTGAAAGCCAGTCTAAACCGGCGAAGAACAGGACGAATCTCGAGGGACAGCTCCAGGGCGAAAGCTATTGGGATAATATTTGGAATGACGAACCGTTAGAAGAGTAACACATAAAGTTTGGAGATAGAAAATGAACTTAGGGAAAATACCTGAGACAGTCCTGAAAAGGTCTGTTCTAAACCAAATAAAGCATCGCAGAGAGGAAGTGCTGGTTGGTCCTGCGATTGGAGAGGACTGCAGCGTTCTTTCCATCGGGGAGGACGAAGTACTTGTGGTCTCTGCAGATCCTATCACGGGAGCAATTCAGGATATTGGTACGTTTGCGGTTCATGTTACGGCAAATGACATAGCCTCCAACGGAGCGGAGGTAATCGGCCTGATGCTATCCATACTTCTTCCGGAAGGGACCGATGAACCTAACTTAAGAGAAATGATGAAGGACATCGAGGCTGTATGTAAACAGCTTAATATCGAAATCCTCGGAGGACATACGGAGGTTACGAAGGCGGTAAACCAACCCATTGTAACGGTAACCGGGATCGGCAAAATGAAGCGATCAGAAATGATCAAAACTGCAGGAGCAAAGCCCGGTCAGGAGATTGTTATGACAAAATGGGCAGGCCTGGAGGGGACCGCTATTATTGCTGCGGCAAAAGAGCAGGAGCTTCTGTCGAAGTACTCCGCAGGTTTTATCGAAGGTGCGAAAAAGCTGCTGGAGCACATCTCGGTGGTTCCGGAGGCTATGGTGGCACGAACGGTTGGCGTGACATCGATGCATGATGTCACGGAAGGCGGAATATTCGGTGCTTTGTGGGAAATCGGAGCAGCCTCGAAGGTTGGCCTGGAAGTGGATCTGAAGAAGATCCTACTAAAACAGGAAACGGTAGAAATCTGTGAGTTTTATGACCTTAATCCCTATATGCTGATATCCAGCGGCTGTATGCTGATTGTAACAGATCATGCAAATCAGCTGGTGGATTATTTGAAGGCCGCAGGGATTCCGGCCGCAGTGATCGGATACATAAAGGAAGGAAATGACCGTGTTATCATAAATGAAGAAGAACGGCGCTTTCTTGAGCCACCGAAAGCGGATGAGTTATATAAAGTATTATAGGACTAAGGCCCAAAGTTGGCAAACTTTGAAGAAAGGCATGGTATTAGTATGAGAGAACAAATTCTGACCGCAATTGATAAGAACAGTAAGCTTACTGCTGCCGATTTGGCAATTATGTTAGGCTCTACCGAGGAAGAGGTAACAGCAATTATTAAGCAGATGGAAGCAGAGACTGTAATCTGTGGATATCCGACACTGATTAATTGGGATAAGGTCCACTGTGAGAGGGTAACTGCATTAATAGAGGTTAAGGTTACACCTCAGAGAGGTTTGGGCTTCGATAAGATAGCAGAACGAATCTATCAGTTTGATGAGGTACAGTCGGTGTATCTGATGTCAGGTGGTTTTGATCTTACCGTTATCATTGAGGGTAAAACGATGAGAGAAGTTGCCGCTTTTGTTTCTGAGAAGCTGGCACCTATGGAGGCTATATTAAGTACCGCCACTCATTTTGTATTGAAGAAATATAAAGAGCACGGTCTTCCCCTGGTTCAAACCAAACAAGATGAAAGGATGCTGATTACACCTTGAGAAACCCATTATCAAAGCAAGTCATTGAGATACAACCCTCCGGCATCCGAAAGTTTTTTGATATCGTCAGTGAAATGAAGGACGCAATCTCTCTTGGGGTTGGTGAGCCTGATTTTGATACGCCCTGGCATATCAGAGAAGAGGGTATCTACTCCCTGGAGAAGGGTAAAACCTTCTATACCTCCAATGCAGGTTTGAAGGAATTAAAACAGGAGATTTGCAACTATCTAAAGCGTAGATTTGAACTGGAATATAATTATGAGAAGGAAACCATAGTAACGGTCGGTGGAAGTGAGGCGATTGATATTGCTCTGCGTGCCATGCTGGAGCCCGGAGATGAAGTCCTGATTCCGCAGCCCTGCTATGTATCCTACCATCCCTGCACAATTCTTGCCGGAGGGAAACCGGTAATCATTGAGCTAAAGGGTGAGAATGACTTTAAGCTGACCAGAAAGCAGCTGTTAGAAGCCATTACCGATAAAACCAAGATGTTGATACTGGCATTCCCCAATAACCCTACCGGAGCTATTATGGATTATGATGATCTGAAGGATATTGTGGATGTTATTATAGATAAAGACTTGTTTGTCATTTCAGATGAGATTTATTCTGAGCTAACCTATGGAAGGAAGCATGTATCCATCGCGTCCTTTCCGGGAATGAA
The DNA here is from genome assembly GCA_023409835.1 of Bacillota bacterium. Classification (GTDB taxonomy): domain Bacteria; phylum Bacillota; class Clostridia; order Lachnospirales; family Lachnospiraceae; genus Mobilitalea. The sequence goes on along the minus strand of JAEYQV010000049.1, from coordinate 3,532 downwards.
GGAACGAACCATCGTGATTAACGGCTTTTCCAAGTCCTATGCCATGACCGGCTGGAGGCTTGGATATGCATGCGGACCGGCACTTATTATTGAACAGATGGTGAAGATTCATCAGTTTGCCATTATGTGTGCTCCGACGACCAGCCAATATGCCGGTATCGAAGCTCTGAAGCATGGTGATCCGGACGTGGAGATGATGAAGGATGCTTATGACAAACGCAGGAGATATCTGATTCATGCGTTTCGAAGCATGGGACTGGAGTGTTTTGAGCCCTTTGGAGCCTTCTATGTATTTCCGTGCATTAAGAGCTTGGGAATGACATCGGACGAATTCGCCACCAGACTTCTAAGAGAAGAGAAGGTTGCAGTAGTTCCGGGAACTGCCTTCGGCTCCTGTGGGGAAGGCTATCTCAGGATCTCATATGCATATTCAATAGAAAATCTCAAGATCGCATTGGAAAGGATCGAGAGATTTGTAGCAAAATGCAGGCAGGACAGCTAAATTAGTTGAAATGCATATAATACCTGTGATAAAATGACAGCAGGATACATAGGAGGTAACATAAATGGTCACGTTGAATGTAGATCACATTAACCCGTTTCTGATGGCTTCAACAAAAATATTAAAGGAGATGTGTTTTGTTGATGCTAAGATGGGAAAACCATATATTAAGGATCCGGTATTTTTAGATAATACACTAGTTATTTTGATTGGCTTTACAGGTGAGATGAAGGGTCAGGTAATGATTTCATTTGAGCATAGGATTGCATGCGATATTGCATCCAAGATGATCATGATGCCTGTCACTGAATTAGATGAATTTGCACGAAGCGCAATCAGTGAACTTGGAAACATGATTCTTGGTAATACAGCAACGATATTCTCAACCAAAGGAATTAATATAGATATAACGCCTCCGACTGTCGGAAGCGGTACGATGTCATTTACGAATAATTATGCCAGAAATATTTGTGTTCCCCTGGCATACGACGATAATAAGGTGATTGAGATACATATTTCTATAAAAGGTGATTAACTCACCTTTTTTCTTTGTAACCGTATTCCCAATGATTATGAACACTGTTGAAAGGATTGATCTTCCAATGAATATTGTACTCTTAGAACCCGAAATTCCCGCCAATACCGGTAATATCGGAAGAACCTGTGTGGCAACCGGAACGAGGCTTCATCTGATTGAGCCCATGGGCTTCCGTCTGAGCGAGAAGGAGATCCGCAGAGCCGGTCTTGACTACTGGAAGGACCTGGATCTGACGGTTTATGATAATTATGAGGATTTCCTGAATAAGAACCCCGGGGCAAAGATCTATATGGCTACGACCAAAGCCCAGAACGCTTATACCCATGTGGATTATGAGCCGGACTGCTTTATTATGTTCGGCAAGGAGAGTGCCGGAATTCCGGAGGAGCTGCTGCTTGCGAATAAGGAGAATACGATCCGGATTCCGATGGTTGGGGATATCCGATCCTTGAATCTGGGGAATTCCGTTGCTATCATTCTCTATGAAGCCCTCAGACAGAATAATTTCGAGGGTATGAGGCTGGAGGGAAGGCTCCATCATCATAGCTGGGATGAGGCATAAACCCTGCACGGCTTCCGGGGGATCATGGGTCAGGATGTTCTATATGGCATTAACGGATATAATTATGCACGACTTCCGGGGATCATGGGTCAGGATGTTCTATATGGCATTAACGGATATTATTATGTACGGCTTCCCGGAATCATGGGTCAGGGGCTTCGGGAAATCAGTTTACACAATCGATTGTACTAGAGCAGAACAAGGATAGTTATATAAATGGGTTGTATGTTGCGGTTTGTTACAGGTTGGTGCAAATGGACTTCCATGTCCATTGCACCTAAATCCGCCCTCCATGGCGGATTTCCCTTCCGCTATTCTCATTTATATTCCTATCCTTGTTATGCTAAGTACAATTACGATTGTGACTATGTTTCCCGAAGCTCCCAGACCCACAATCCCGCGGAAGCCGGGATAAAATATTATTAATATACTATTGTTTTAGAATGTGTGTGCTGGGATGAATAAGTTCTATTAACCTTAAAAGAGCCTACAGAGGACAAAGGATTTTTCATTAGAGCATGTGCGTATAAAGACGGGGAGACACAGAAATGGAGTTTATCATATAAACCATGTAAATTCTCTGCATAGTAACCTAAAGGAATGGATTAGACGATTTAAAGGTCTAGCAACTAAATATTTAGCCAATTATCTTTATTGGTTTAAATGGCTTGAAAAGACTAAACAGATTTATTAAGAATGAGAACTCTCGTTTTAGATAGTGTTAGTGAGCCAGCTGATGTACGACAAAAACAATTAAGAGATAGAGCACCTATCTTTATCTAATAGATAAATGTTAATTATCTGGAAATCAAATGTTAATTGCAGTATAATAGCACATAACTAATTTAGTGTTGCTACAGTATCTAAAATAAAAATTTATCGATACAGAGGTGTAAAATGATAGAGAAATATGAAAATCAATCATTAGACGAAATAGCAAGTCTGTTGTCAAATGACAAATTAACCTTTTCGGTATTAGTAAGTATCTTGTCATATCCTTGTCAAAAAATCATTACAGATAAAAAACATTTTATCATATGCTATTCATGTAGTCCTTTTCCTGTTTGGGTATGGACTCTTGATAACACGCCAAATGAAATCTATGAGCAAGTTTGCGATATTATTAACATGGATTATGATAAGAAAGATAAATTCTTTTTTAACGTGAAGTATGAATTCTTTCAATACCTAAAGAACCATGATAAAATGAATGATTGGTTCGTTTCAACAAATATGCTGACATATGATTGTCCTTACCCTATTCCTCCAATGAAGCAAGTAGAAGGTTCGCTGAATGTTGCAACTATGGAAGACTTTGAAATTACCAGAATGTTAATACGAGGTGTGTTCGATGCAACCTCCGAGAAAAGAATAACAGAAAAAGAATGTGATGATATAACTAAATCACGTATAGCATCAGGTAATCTATACCTTTGGAAAAGTAACGCAGGAAATGCTGTGGCAATGAGTTATGTAGATTATGGTTTCGAATTTGGAAAAGTTACTTTAGTATATACTAACCCATCCGAGAGACGTAAAGGATATGCTTCGAGAATAGTTTATGAAGTGAGTTGTTTGATAGCTGATAAAGGACTTATGCCAATTTTATATACGGATGGAGATTATGATGCTTCAAATGAATGTTATAAAGGAATTGGCTACATAGAACGAGGTTGCTTGTATTCTGTTTCAAGAAATTGATACATTTATCTTTTCACAAGCAAAAATTTGAAGGAGGGTAATTTCCCTCCTTCAAATATATCATTAACCAATATAATTGTCTAACAAAGCGTTTCTAAATAATTATAGTACTGCATCCAGCTCCGCTTGTACCTTCTTCAGGTTATCGCGGATCTGTATCTTCTGAGGGCAGTGCTCCTCGCATTGGCCACATTCGATACAATTCTTTGCCTTATTCTCTTCCTTGATC
>JAEYQV010000046.1 GCA_023409835.1 Bacillota bacterium | reverse complement strand
TCGGAATAGTACATCGGAGATTATTGTGGAAGGCTTTTATATCAGGGATGGAGGAGAACAGGTATCTCTGGGAGTTGGAACGGTTGCTCTGGTGATTTCCGATCATGCAAACTATGTTTATTATTGTGATTATGAAGATGGTAGAATGAATTACCTGTACAGATTACAGGATCAAAAAGTGATCGAGCTGATGGAGAGGTTTACTGATAGCATTCATTCTCTCTACCTGAATAGGGATTATTCCGAAGTAATGCTTACTTTACAGGATAAAACCTATCTCTGTTTGAAGAATGGAGAGCCATTTCAGGCTACAGATGCCCCAATTCGTACAGTGCTTATGCCGGATAAATGCAACAAAACGGAGGACGGCTTTGTTAAAGCTCTCACTGGAATCAATGTGGATACCTTTCGGAATAAGGTGTTTCTCTGTACAGATAATACCCTGCGTGTATATGTTAAGGGCGAGAATGCCAGAATTATCGGAGAAGTGTATAGGACTACGGATGTTACCTTATCAGAAGATGGCAATCATCTGCTTTATCGTTCCTATGATCGTGTGGTGAGGAAAATTAATGATCTTTTCGGTGAGTGTCGGGAAGAAACCTATATCAGCGATGTTGATAGCTATATTGCCTCCGGTGATCTGTCGGAGGTGTATTATCTGAAGGATGCGGGACTGTATTATAAGAAGGGTGCTTCGGAGCCGAAGCATATTGCTGATCATGTATCCGAGCTATACTGGAATACGGATTACACCCAGGCTCTGTTCGCAGCAGAGAAAGAGGGGAGTAATAACACACTGTATAGCTGCAGTCAGGGGAATGAACCCGAGGAGTTATTAGCATATAGTAGTAACAGCATTCAGAGGATGTATTATGGAATTAGTATTGTAGGGATTTCTAGTACGGGCTACGAGGTATATTATAATACCGAAGGAAACCGGATGAAGCGGATATATAATACTACTGATAGCAATAAATGACAGGAAACGGAAGTATTATGTAATTACGATTCGTGATGAAAAATGAATTGAAATCAGCACCTCTCTATGGTAATATGGTAAAGTGTTAGCGAATTAATCAAATGCTTTTCTACATAGATTGGAGGCTCTTTCCATGGATATAGATGTGATTTTGAATTCACTGTTACCGGAGATGCTTAAGGCTGTAGTATGGGTAGTCCGGATCTTCTTCCTGACCATCCTGCTATCGATACCGCTAGGCTTTCTGGTAGCACTGGCAAGACGGAGCAGGTTCTGGTTCATCAGCGTTCCGACCAGGATTTATCAGCTGCTGTTCCGTGGAACCCCGCTGATGCTTCAGCTGATCTTCTTCATGTATGGACCCTATTACATATTTCATTTTACCTTTGGCCGTTCGACCGCCTGTATTGCTGCCTTTACGATCAACTATGCCGCTTATTTCGGTGAAATCTTCCGAGGTGGTATCGCGGCGATTCCCAAGGGACAGAATGAAGCGGCAAAGGTTCTGGGTTATACGAAGTTTCAGACCTTTATGAGGATAACTCTTCCCCAGGTGGTGAAGCAGGTGATACCGGCAACCGGAAATGAGCTGATGACTCTGGTGAAGGATACCTCCCTGGCACAGGTAATCGGAATCCGAGAGCTTTTTGATGTTGCCTCCAGTGTAGGTTCCAAATACTTCTCCACGCTCCCAATTGTCGCAGCAGGTATCTTCTATCTGATCATGAATACCGGGGTTGAGATAACCTTTAAGCTGATTGAGAAGAAGATGAACTACTATAAGGGCTAGGACGGAAAGGAGGAGACAACATGCTGTTAGTTGCACAGAATTTGCAGAAACAATTTGATGGTACGGAAGTGATTAAGGATATTTCTATCAATGTGGCGGAGGGTGAAGTGGTCGCCATTATCGGTCCCTCCGGCTCCGGTAAGTCCACATTGTTACGCTGCCTGACACAATTAGAGAAGGTGGATGGTGGTTCGATTGAAGTGTGTGGAGAGCAGATGGTCCACACAGTGGATGAGAAAGCCATCTATGCGGACAATAGGACGCTGCATGATATCATTCTTAAGGTTGGACTGGTATTTCAGAATTTCAATCTATTCCCTCATTTTTCCGTGCGGAAGAATATTATTGACGCACAGGTGAAGGTGCTTGGCATTGAGAAGCATAAAGCAGCAGAGAAGGCCAGGGAGCTTCTGGATAAGATGAACCTAAGCGAACGGGCAGGAGCATATCCCTGTGAGCTTTCCGGCGGACAGCAGCAGCGGGTTGCTATCGCCAGGGCGTTGGCTCTGAATCCGAGGATATTGTTCTTTGACGAACCCACTTCGGCCCTGGATCCTGAGCTGACCGGTGAGATCCTTAAGGTAATCCGGGAATTGGCGAAGGAGAAGATGACAATGGTGATTGTTACCCATGAGATGTCCTTTGCCAGGGATGTGGCGGACCGTGTCATCTTCATGGACAATGGAGTTATCGTGGAAGAGGGAACTCCTGAGGAGGTATTCGGCAATAGCGTGAATCAGAGGACGAGAGATTTCCTGCAGAGGTTCAATCAGCGCTAGGAGACTTGTCGGAGCAATAGTGATTGCTTGGTCTGTTGCTTTGTACTAGAACTTAGTGATTGCTTTAACTGGTACTTAGTGATTGCTTTAAATATGAACTTGGTCATTATGTTAAAAATAACACTTGCAATTTTTGGTTTCATTTGATATAATAACTATTATGCAAAATGATAAGACTATTAAGGAGTGGACGAAAGTCCACTCTTCTGTTTTGTGTATACATCGAAGT
>JAEYQV010000035.1 GCA_023409835.1 Bacillota bacterium | reverse complement strand
TCCTCGATGATATTCTCCTTCACCTGTGTCGTAGCATCCTTATTAAAATCAGTTACGCAGTACAGGATGTGCCAGCCATAATCTGTAGAGATCAGCTGGCTTACCTCCCCGGTCTTCAAGGTAAATGCTGCCTGTTCAAAGGCCTTGCTGTATTCCTTCGGACCTTCTCCCCTGCCAAAGGTATATTCTATCGTTTCCGCTTCCGAATTAGCCTCCGCCAATGCGTAGAAATCCGTTGTCTCCTTTGCCTGCTCTAGCAGGGAATTTGCCTTACTCAGAGCATTTTCCTTCTCCTCGGCAGAGAACGGAACCTTATTTCCCTTCGCATCAAAATCCGTTCCATAGATTAAGATCTGCTGGACTGTGATCTGCTTCGCCTCCAGATCGGAAACATTCGTATCCACATTGATGGTCAATGTCTCGAACATCTTCTCTGCCAGCATATTATCGCTGTAAACCTTCTTAAGTAAATCCTTCGTTATCAGATATTTATCAATATCCGCATCCGATAAGCCTTCAAAATGCTTCAGTGCATAGGCATCCGCTTCTGCCTGTTCATCCTCTGTCAGGGTGATTTCCATTTCCCCGGCCTTCTCTCCGATGATCTTAAGCTCTGTAATCTGCTTCTGTACCTCTTCCTTGATATGAGTACCAAAGTCCTTGCCATCACCGAAGATATCAGCGGTCCAGATATCTTTCCCATATTCCGTTTCATATTTTTCCTGTACGGATTTTAAGTAAACCATAACCTCATTATAATATACATGGTCATCCCCGATCATTGCCATAAGCTCGCCCGAGTTGGTCTCTTCCTTCGAGTCCTTCTTATCCTCGTTCTTCTTATCCTCTGACAGCAGGTAATAGGACATCTCCACTACAGTGCCAGTATTCGCATCGAAGGATACAAACAGCTCGCTGCCGCTGTCCTTATACGAATAAACCGAGGTATTCCTTGAGGAGTTGATGTTCTTGGAGATTTCTTTCCCGTAGGTTTTTATTACCAATGCCTCTGCCTCCGCTTTGCTCATGCCAATCTTAACTCCGAACAGGGAAAAATCCTTTCCCTCCTCCAGTAAGATAATGGAGGTGATTCTGCCCTTCGGTGCCATCAGCTGCAGGGCATTTTCAATTATGTATACCCCTGTGCCCTCCTCCGTAAGCTTTGTATTCGTTTTCCTCTGAAAGGTTTTGATTGTACTGTCTGTATACTTGGACAGCTCATTTCGTTCCCCACCGGAACGGCATGCACTTAAGAACGGTATCATCAGAATAATGATCCCGATCATACGAATCACTGTACTATAATAATTTCTTGATTTATTTTTCATGGTCAGACCCCTTATGCTTCCTTCTTCGATTCCTCCGATACCCGCTCCTGTCCGGCAGCCATTCTATATCGGTATTCTACCTTCCGGTATTGTAACTTAGCATCTAGCCTTATTGTAGTGAAGCAAATTTCCATTGTCAAGGGTTATTCTGTCTGTCTCAAGGCCTTGAATTCCTCCAGCAGCTTTTTCACGCTCTCAAAGATCTGAATATTATCCAATTTCCCCTTAGGGTGCTTCGGCAGCTGGAACAAGAAATAGGGATTTGCCTGAGGCAGGAACTTTAAGCTTCCCTTATATTTATCCACCAGCTCCGGAATCTTCTCCACTGACAGCTTCGCTTTGGAGTACATCAGAAGCTTCACTTCATTTTCCTTATGAACCAGACCATTCACATAGACGCTGTGACAGATGGATTTAATCAAAGCAATATTCAACAGATTATTGACTGCAGCCGGCAGATCTCCGAAGCGGTCTAGCAGCTCCTCCTGCATATCCATCAGCTCTTCCTCGTTCTCAATGTCTGCTATTCTCTTATAGATATCCAGCTTCTGGACCTCATTTCTGATATAGGTGGCAGGAATATAGGCATCCATATCCATATCCACCGTGGTTTCGAAGGTTTCCTCGTCGGTCTCCTCTCCCTTCGTATTCCTGACTGCTTCATTTAACATCTTACAATACAGGTCATAGCCGACCGCTTCCATATGGCCGCTCTGCTCTGCTCCGAGCAGATTCCCGGCTCCGCGGATCTCTAAGTCCCGCATTGCAATCTTAAAGCCGGAGCCCAGCTCTGTAAATTCCTTGATTGCATGAAGACGTTTCTCCGCAACCTCCTTTAACATCTTATCCCGCTTATACATCAGAAATGCATAGGCAGTACGGTTGGAACGGCCAACCCGGCCTCTGAGCTGATACAGCTGGGACAGTCCCAGACGGTCTGCATCATCAATGATCATCGTATTTACGTTGGAGATATCCAGTCCTGTCTCGATGATGGTCGTGGAGATCAGGACATCGATCTCGCCGGAGATAAAGTCATACATAATCTTCTCGAGGGTGCGCTCGTGCATCTGCCCATGGGCAAAGGCAACATTCGCCTCCGGCACCAGCTTGGCTACTGTATTGGCTATCTCATCAATTCCGTTGACCCGGTTATAGACATAATAAACCTGTCCGCCGCGGGCCAGCTCTCGGACGATGGCTTCCCGGATAATCTCATCATTATGCTCTAACACATAGGTCTGGATCGGCAGTCGGTCCACCGGTGGCTCATCCAGTACGCTCATATCACGGATTCCCACCAGGCTCATATGGAGCGTCCGGGGAATCGGAGTTGCAGTAAGGGTAAGCACATCGATATCCTTCTTTAGCTGCTTGATCTTCTCTTTATGGGTAACGCCGAAGCGTTGCTCTTCATCCACTACCAGTAGTCCGAGATTCTTAAACTTCACGTCTGAGGACAGGACCCGGTGGGTTCCGACGATGATGTCCAGACTTCCCTTCTTCAGCCGTTCCAGTGTCTTCTTCTGCTCGGCTGCGGAGCGGAACCGGGACAGGACATCCACGCTGACCGGGAAATCCTTCATTCTCTGCACCAGGGTATTATAATGCTGCTGGGCAAGTATGGTCGTAGGAACCAGGAATACCACCTGTTTTCCGTCCGATACTGCCTTGAAGGCTGCCCGGATCGCAATCTCCGTCTTACCGTAGCCGACATCTCCGCAGACTAAGCGGTCCATGATCCGTGTGCTTTCCATATCCTTCTTCGTGGCTTCAATCGCCAGCAGCTGGTCATAGGTTTCCTCATAGGGAAACTCCTCTTCAAATTCCTTCTGCCATACAGTATCCTCACCGAACTGATAGCCCTGCTTCTCCTGTCTCTGGGCATAGAGCTCCACGAGCTCCTTCGCAATCTCCTTCACGGCGCCCTTGACCTTGGCCTTCGTATTCTTCCACTCCACGGAATTCAGCTTGTTTAGCTTCGGCTTCCTGCCCTCGGAGCCTGAATATTTCTGAATCACATCAAGGCCTGTTGCAAGGATATACAACACGCCTCCACCTGCATATTCAATCTTAATATAATCCTTCGTGACCTTATCTACCTCGATCTTCTCGATTCCCTGATAGATACCCAAGCCATGGTTCTCATGTACCACATAATCCCCGGGGGTAAGCTCCGTAAAGCTCTGAATCTTCTTACCGTCATAGGTTGATTTCTTCTGTTTTCTCTTCTTCTCTGCACCGAAGATATCACTTTCCGAGATAATGACCAGCTTGATCATCGGGTATTCGAAGCCTCTTCGGAGATTACCGTAGGCTACCATGATTTCACCGCTCTGCAATACCCGATCCATATCTTCGCTATAGAAGGCGGAGATATTAAAATCCATCAGGTCGTCGCTTAACCGCATCGCTCGGGTCCTGGAAGCGGATAGGAGAATTACCCGGTATTTATTCTTCTTCCACCGCTCCAGGTCCTTAACCAGAACATCGAAATTCTTATGGTAGGAGGCTGCAGCAGATACCGTGAAATCATACTTGTGCTTCGGGGTAAAATAATTATTCTTAACCTCCATGGTACTGATTAAGATGGCATTCTTTCTGGATAGAAGTCCGAGGACCTCCTTATAGCTGTATATGACATCCATCTGCCCCGGAAGGATATAACCCTTCTCGATACGCCCGATCATGCCCTCCCGAAACTCCGTCTCAACCACTTCACCCTTCTCTGCCAGTCTTCCCGGCTCATCGAGAAAGATGATAGTATCTTCATTATTAAAATAATCAAAGAAGCTCATGGTTTGATCATAGAAGTAATTGATATAGCTCTCCAAGGCAATCGACCCCTGAAAGCTTTCCAGATTGTCCTTAAACTCCGACAGAATCTGCTGGATCCGGGCGGCCTCCTCGGTCTTGAACTTATCTCTTAATCCCTTGATATATTGCTTAGCTTCCTCTTCCAGCTTCTTTAAGCCGGACTTAATTCTGCTCTCATCCGGTATAATCTCTGCTGCCGGGTAGATAACCAGACTATCCACCTGATCAATGGAGCGCTGGCTGCTGACATCAAAGATACGGATGGAATCAATCTCATCTCCCCAAAGCTCAATACGGTAGGGTGCTTCCTCCGTCAAGGGAAAGATATCGATAATTCCGCCCCTTACCGCAAAATCACCGGGTGCTTCTACCTGTGCCTGTCTCTCATATCCCAGATGCACCAGTGCTGCACTAAATTCCTGCAGCTTGATAACGGAAGCTGTGTTGACCGTAAGGATACGATCCTTTAGCAGCTGCAGGGGAAGCAGCCTGTCCATACCGCCGTCCAGCGTTAATATGATCGTGGTATCCTTCTTCTCAAGAATCCGCCGCATGATCTTTAAACGGTCCCGGACAATGGCATTGCCATGGATGTCCGCACTGTAGAAGATAATATCCTTCGCCGGATACAGGAACACCTCCTTATCATACAGACGATAATCCTCATAGATCTCCTTCGCCTTCAGATCATTATACGTTACAATGACCTTAAACCGAAAATTCTCAGAAAGTCCATATATCAGGTGGCACTTCTGTGAATCAATACAGCCGGTAATCTGTACCGGCAAGTCTTTCAATTTAATATTATCCCTGACATCATTAAATTCCTTTAACTCCTTCAGGGGCTCTGTAAAGGTCCTCACAAATGCTCCTCCTGCCCTAAGCTGCATATCCGGGCATTCGCCTCCCCTAGCACGGCGGCTGCTCTAATGCCCATAGCGTTTTTATCAATTCTGAACGTAGGTAAATCCCCTCCGAGCTTTTCCCGGAAGTCTTCCTATATAACTCCTTCCGCTTCCTGCCCCTCTCCGGGTTTCTTGCCGTTCTTTCCGGCTTTCTTTCCCGGGGCTTCCTGCTTCGGAGCTTCCTTCTTCTTATTGTACCGGTTCATAGCCTCATCTATTCCGGTGGCGATCATCATCCGACAGGCGTCAGAGGCATCCCTTAAGGCGTCCCGGATAATCGCCTGCTCTTCTCCCTGGAAGCGGGATAATACATAATCCGCCAGATCCCAATCCTTCGGCTTATCTCCAACCCCGATCTTAATCCTGGGAAAATTATCGGACCCCAGGTGGCTGATAATGCTCTTAATCCCATTATGGCCCCCTGCACTTCCTTTTTTACGTATCCGAAGCTGTCCCACCTCAAGACTGATATCATCGTAGATTACAATAATATCCTCCGGTGCAACCTTATAGAAGTCCACCAGCTCCCGGACACTTTCTCCGCTCAGATTCATATAGGTAACGGGCTGGGCCAGAATTACCTTCTCACCCTCAATATAGCCCTTGCCGCAGATTGCCTTATGCTTCTTAGAATCCAGTGGAATCCGGTAGTCGTCCGATATTCTGGTAATAGCATCCCAGCCAATATTATGTCTGGTCGCCTGGTATTTATCGTTTGGGTTTCCCAATCCTACTATTATGCGCATATGATATCCCCGTTCTATTTATTCTTATCAATTACTGTAAACCAATCACATTTACTCCTGAGTCCATAGCTCCTGACAGTATTCCGGCCTATATAGACTGCATTGTATGCGCTAATATTATAAGCTTTCCTAATTTGATTGGCAACAGGTTTCCTATAAAACAAGCTCCTGATTACCTACAAATTACAAGTTGTATTTCGCGATAATAATTTCTAACTATAATACAGTCAGCCAAATAGCCGATATATATACCAGAGGTATGATAAGGGGGGTGGCAAAATATTCACATTCTGTTATAATATAACCAGGTAACGACAAATCAGTTAACAAAAGATATGATTTTGATACACGGATGTACTTCTTCATATCCTAAGAAAAGAGGCATAATATGGAGAATAATATTAAAAAAGATAAAAACAACATCAAGCTATGGGGTTTTCTTACTGCCTTCCTTTTGGTTCTTGCTTCCTCCCTCATCCTTTACAGGTCCTCCGATGCCGCTGAGCTCAGCCTGTCTGTTAAGGAAATCAATTATCTGAACAGCACCCTTACATTACAGCTGAATAGCTCGGATACAACGGTTTATTTCTCTGATTCAGCCAAGAAAAAATGGGAGACCATACCGGGACAGATCACCGGCAGCAAGACCATTACCATGGATATCTCCTGGATTCCTGTTACAAGCAACTATGTTCTCAGCTTTAAGGGTAATTATTCCGAGAAAGTAATCACTGTGAAAATACCGAAGCAGGTGAAGAATTTTAAAGCAAGCTTTAATAAACTGAAGGGAATTGTTACCTTCAGCAACTCAGGGAACCGTACCATCGAATGGAGAAAAAAGGGCAGCTCCACCTGGAAAACATTGAATCCGGAAAGCCATGCAGCAGAAATCAGCACCTTTTATAACGACGGTGCCCAGCTATATTACCGCCTGGCTCCCATAAACGGAACCGGAATCGGAAATCCGGGATTAAGAGCCAGCAGCGAGGTCTCTCTCACCATACCTAAGAAGACCGCGGCTCCCAATATTACCGTAAATGGTTCAAAATTCTCAATCCCGGTCAAGAAGGGAATGGCTTACCGTAAATTAAACAGTGACGGAACCATGACGGACTGGCTTCCCATTACAGCTTCAAGCAACCTTCTGCTGAGCAGCATTGCTCCGGAGGTTTTATATAACGGAAATGCTTCCTCACAGAAGCCGGCTACTCTGCAGTTCAGAACGAACGCAAGCACCTCCTCCCAGGTTTCAAATATTACAACAGTTACCATACCTATACAGAAGGGGGCGCCAAGTGAAGCTACCTACGGCATCTCATTAAACTACACCAGCTCCACTTCTCTATCTCTTACCGTGAAAGCAGCAACCGCTACCACACCGTTTGAGTATACAATCATAACCAAGGACAAGGATTTGAATTACCAGACAGCAAACTGGAAGACCATATCCTCCGGAGCCGCTGTCAGCATCAGTAGTGAGGCAGCCCCGGCAGGAAGTCATATTTACGTCAGAATGAAATCCATAGAGGCATCGGCCAATACAGACCTATCCCTGGCCTCCCTCGAAGCAAGGATAACAGGAATTAATGGGGTTGAATACCCTTCCGTTCCTCACATTTCCCAGCTGACGACCTTAGTTACCACTGCCGGATTATGCCAACCCGATGTTAGCTCGAGCTATTTAACCTTTTACCTTTATAGTCCAACCTCTACTACGGTATCCTCGGTTGATTTCTATGATGCTTATGGGAATAACAAGGGCTCCGTTACCTTGAAGAGCTCCGTAGCCGCTAATATAAAGAATACCGGTGACAATGATAAGTACCTGATTACTACCAGAATCACCTCTACCGCTGATATTGACAGACTGACCGAAGAAACTCTGTATGCTTATATTACCCTTGCAAACCAGGAGGTAATTAAGTCCACCTCCTCTGCGGGAGTATTGTTGTACATCTATCCGAAAACGGTGGTAAATAATCCGAACACTCTCGGTTATTCAACGAATTTCAAACGAATCTACATGTCGAATAGTGCCAAGGATGACTCCAGCTTTAAATTCCGATTGGATTTCGGTACAAGTAAGGTACCCGATTCCACCGGTATCGACAGGTTTAAGGATGAGGCTACGGCAATCCGTTCTATCAGTTATAACGGCACGGTTCTTACCTTGGGTAAGGATTATACGCTGGAGTACGGTTCCTATACGGATGACGATAAGGAAGAGGTATCCACAGCAACTGTTACCGTTAACGCAGACAGTCTGGAAAAAACGGTAGCCATCAAGACTACTGACAAAGCTCTTCCTCTGTTGATCCAACTGAATAACGGTGAAATAATTGATAACAGCGTCTTTATCACTCTGACCAGAACGGCGACCATCGATGATATTCCGATTGCCTGGTCCATTACCGAGGGAAGTCTTACAGAGAAAACTACTTCCACAACCACTAACGAGGATGGCAGTACCACAACAACGACGCAGGAGGTAATTACATTTACCATTTCATTAACCTTGTTTGACAGCTCCTATGAGGTGAGCGTTGCGAATGTAAACTGGGGTGACGCCTCCATCTTCAGTTCAGCAGCGATATCCAAGGGCAAGGCCACTATTTATCTATCCAATGCTAAGATTAATAAGCTTTCCACCCCTTCATCGGATACGAAAAATATTGTTATCACGTTAAGTAATGGCTTTGTAATTGACAGCGGCTGTAAATTAACGATATTAAATGCCGACTAGCCGTGAATTAGCACCTAAGATTGGAGGTACCTATGAAGAATAAGATAAAAACAGCTTGCTATTTCCTTCCGGCCATATTACTGCTTCTGTCCCTGGCGATCCTTAAGCCGGCAGATACAGCTGCAGCCGAATACACGTCGGAGGTAACAATCGGTGTAATTGATTATGAGGAATTAACGATTCAGGTATTTAATAACAATAATCCTATCGTATATTACTCCGTGGATGAGAAAAATTGGAAGGAAGTGGACGGTATCTATAACTCCGCCACTAAATCCTATACCATGGATATTTCCTGGGTTTCATCTACCGGTGATGTAACTCTGTATTATAAAGGTGATATTAATAAGAAAATCGTATCTGTTACCTTACCGATGCAGAATAATGATTTTAAAGCGATCTTTTCCAATGCTGATGAGAGCTTTACATTCATTGGCGCTGAGGATTCCGATTCCTTTGAATGGAGAAAGGCTACCGATTATTTCTGGACAAAAGTATCCATTGATGATACCTCCTCTTCCTATCAGGCCTTCTTAGATACCCTGGAGAGCTTCCGGGTTAAGGGTACCAAGATCATTCTCCGTCTGCCCCAGGTAATCGGTTCTGCCAGTGACAGCGGATGCCGTCCCAGTAAAGAGATAACAGTTACCATACCCTCCAGAGCAAATGCTCCCACCATCAGTGTTAATTCCTCCAAGCTTATCTTGAATACTACAGATTCCATGGAATATTTTGATCCAACCACTGACCTCTGGATCGAATGTTCCAAGTCAATGCCCCTGGAGGAGATTGCTCCGGAGGTTTTATATGAGAACGGCTCTAAGAGCGTAACCCTGATGATCCGTATTGCCGCTACCGAAAAGGCTCCGTATTCTAAGACAGCTTATATTAAGATAAACGGACAGTCCGGTGCTCCTACCATAGGCGGAAATACCGATGATGTATCCTACTACTTTGTGAATTCCAAATTGGTTTTAGTCTTCAATAAAGCCTCTTTAGCCAATGTATATGAATACTCGATTGTAAAGCCTGAGAATGATTTTGATCTGTCAAAAGCCCGTTGGACCACTATTAGCAGTTCCAAGCCATTAACTCTTTCCACTATGACCGCTCCCAGTGGGTGCACGGTATATGTCCGAAAGAAAGGGACGGATGCGAACGCAAGCAAAAATATCAGCCTTAACCTTTCCTCCGCCATCAGAAGCTTTACTGCAGAGTTAATAACCCAGTAATCCATCGTTCCAATACAAAAAAGGCAGCTTTACAAGCTGCCTTTTTTGTCTTTTTATTACGATTTTCCTCTACTCCTCGATGTCTACATCTGCTTCCAGAGCCGCGATTTCGTACTTCTCAAGAATGATTTTCTGAATCTTGTCTCTGGTGTCCGAATTAATCGGATGAGCAATATCTCTGTACTCACCATCTCCGGCTTTTCTGCTTGGCATAGCAATAAACAGACCCTTGTCACCTTCAATTACTTTGATATCGTGAACAACAAAATCATTATCAATCGTAATTGATACAACAGCCTTCATCTTGCCTTCCTTGCTAACCTTACGTACTCGTACATCAGTAATTTGCATGGCATAGTCCCCCTTCTGTCATTATTTATCGTTTGTTTACAAGAAAAAGTTATGCTTAACTAAGGTTAATCACTTTTTCCTTATTACCTATTTAACAAGGCTCTTCTTAAACTTGTACATATGCTCCACTCATATAGTAAGACTATTATACCATATTCTATCAAAAATGGGAATATTTTTTATATCATAAATTACTAAATTTTACTTCTTTTTTGTTTTTTTTCCTTTGAAGACTGATTCCGGGGGGTATTTCATCGACTTTTCCTCTATTTATAATGATAAACTTGCATCCTTACCCGTAAAAAAGAATATATTAATTAAAAACAACTTCATAAAGATTCTGAAACATCCATCCGATATGGACTGTTGACAGTTCATGAAAGCCAGTTTAGTATTGTATTTTAGTTAAAAAAGGTTATAATATCAGATAGTAATCGTTACTCTATGTATAATAACCGGAATAGGTAGTGCTGTGTGATTTACCAATGTTCTTCACACGGTAAATATGTGCTGGCGCCCAAATTCAGGTGTATCGGCAGATTGGAGAATAGTATGTACAAAATAGATTTTAATCGGCCCTGTCGAATTCATTTTATCGGCATCGGCGGCATCAGTATGAGCGGATTTGCAGAATACTTACATAAGCTTGGATATCAGGTTAGCGGCTCTGACAGCCATCCCAGCAAAATTACGGAGCATCTGTCAGACTTAGGAATAGAGATATATATCGGACAAAGAGCTCAGAATATCAAACCCGGAATTGATGTAGTAGTCTATACGGCTGCCATCCGTGAGGATAATGAAGAATTTATTGCTGTTTTGCAGAGAGGCATCCCCATGCTAAATCGTGCCGAACTGATTGGCCAGCTGATGTTGAATTTTGATAACGCGGTTGCTGTATCGGGAACCCATGGCAAGACCACTACCACCTCCATGCTTTCCTTGATCTTTCTGGAGGGAGAGCTTGATCCTACGATTTCCGTCGGAGGCATCCTGGATGCCATCGGAGGCAATATCCGAATGGGGAAATCAGAGCATTTTATTGCGGAAGCCTGTGAATATACCAACACCTTCCTTAAATTCTTTCCGAAGAGAAGTATCATCCTGAATATTGATGCAGATCATCTCGATTTCTTCAAGGACCTGGATGACATTCGCAATTCCTTCCACAAGTTTGCGAAGCTGCTTCCGAAGGACGGCCAGCTGTTTATTAACGGTGAAATTAATAATTACAAGGAGATCACCAAGGATCTTGATTGCGAGGTCTTCACCTACGGAATCGTTGATCCCGCATATAAAAAGACTGACCTTAACTATGATTATTATGCAGATCATATTGAATTTGATAATTACAGTATGGGAAGCTTTGATTTGTACTTCAGAGGGCAATTTATTGACCATATCAAGCTGAATGTCATCGGTATTCATAACGTGTCAAATTCCCTACCTGCAATCGGTTTGGCAATGCAGGTCGGTATCCCGATGGATAAAATCAAATCCGCTTTGCTGAAATTTAAAGGAGCTGAGCGCAGATTCGAGATTAAGGGTGTGGTCGGAGGCGTAACCATCATCGACGATTATGCCCACCACCCGACAGAAATCACCGCAACTCTTACTGCAGCACAGTCATATCCGCATCAAACCCTATGGTGTGTGTTCCAGCCCCATACCTATAGCCGGATGAAGGCTCATCTGAAAGCCTTCGCAAAAGCTCTGTCTCTGGCAGATAAAATTGTACTCACAGATATCTATGCGTCCAGAGAAAAGGATCCGGGGGATATTTCTACGAAAGATTTAGTAAGAGAACTCGAGCTGTTAGGTAAAGAAGTGTATTATTTCCCTTGTTTTGATGATGTTGAAAATTTTTTATTACAAAATTGTATGAACGGTGACCTGTTGATAACTATGGGTGCCGGAGATATCGTAATTGTGGGCGAATCCTTGCTCGGTAAATAACTTATCCACACTATCCACAGGATTATCAACATTTTATGTGATTAATCCTGTGGATATTCTTTTACCTCCCAGCTTTTCTACATTAATAGACTTTACACCCAAATAATTCTTATTTTCTATATAGTTCGCTCTGTTTTTACATATATTTACATCATTTGAAAGCCATTTCATCCACATTATCCACATCATCCACAAAAAACAAAACCACACAAAACCCATAAAATAGGCTATTTCCATAACAAAACCGATGTGCTATAATAAGCCCGTAAAGAAGATTCCTACTAAACAAAATGCGGATTAGTAGCAGATTAGTCCATGAAAAAAGTGTCGGTTCTTGAGCTTGCTCAAAGAACCGACAGGTTTTTCATGGAGAAGCGTAGCGTCAGCTCAAAAACGAAGTTTTTGAGCTGCTAATCTGCGATAGGCGAATTAAAGCACGAGGTACATATGAGCGAAAGGACGCAGTCCTTGAGCTGCTAATTCGCCGCTACCAACGCACAGCACGAGCTCCATATGAGCAGCGTATCTCTTCGGGATCCGCATGGACGCAGCTTTACACATACATTTTTACATCTACCGGCCTAGCCGCCGAATTATACTGAAATTCTGGCGATAAATTCGCCGATTCGAAAATAAATCATGGGGGGATGGGTGAGAATATGAACAAGATTTCTTTGCGTGCAGAAGGTACTTCGGATGTTACAATTATTCCAAATGTCTTTATCGATCAGTATATGCCTTCTGCTAACGGAGCTTATGTGAAGGTCTATCTGTACCTGCTCCGCAGTCTCCGAACAGACTGTCCGGATTTAACTATCTCTTCTATAGCCGATCATCTGGATAATACGGAGAAGGACATCCTTCGTGCCTTAAATTACTGGGAGAAGATGAATTTACTGACACTTCAGCGGGATACCCAGAAGGACATCACCGATATACATATCCGAAATTTAACTACTGAGCAGAATGACAATCCTGTGGTAGTTAACAATCCG
The DNA here is from genome assembly GCA_023409835.1 of Bacillota bacterium. Lineage (GTDB taxonomy): Bacteria > Bacillota > Clostridia > Lachnospirales > Lachnospiraceae > Mobilitalea. The sequence goes on along the minus strand of JAEYQV010000035.1, from coordinate 14,774 downwards.
GTTGCAGAGGATATTATTTCAGAGCCTGATGAGCTTGCTGCCAGTGTTTCTATTGAGGCGAAGCCTGCTACCAGACAGAGCTATCCAGCCGAGAAGATTGCCGAGCTGGTCAATAATGACAGCATTAAGTATGCGATGAATATTATCGAAATCTATCTGGATCGTCCGCTCAAGCCCATGGATATCCAGTTGATTCTGTATCTGTATGAGGAGCTTCATTTTTCACCTGAGCTTATTATGTACCTGTATGAATACTGTGTCTCCAAGTCTAAGAAGAATGCTTCTTATATCGAGACGGTTGCTCTTACCTGGGCTGAGGAAGGAATCGACACCGAAGAGAAGGCCAGAGAGGCTACGGCTGCTTATAACGAGCACTTCAATGCCGTGAATAAGGCCTTCGGCTTGAACCGGGCTCCAGGCCAGATTGAGCGGCAATATATCAAAAAATGGGTCGAGGTATACTCCTTCTCTGATGAGCTTATAACCGAGGCCTGTAACCGGACAATCCTTCGGACTCAGAAGCCTGATTTTAAATATACGGATAAAATTTTGGAAACCTGGTTCAAGAAGGGTGCCAAAACCATGGCAGATATCGCGAAGCTGGATGAGGAATTCAATAAGGGAAACAAAAGCACTACAGAGAATAAGGTAACACCAATTGCAAAGACTCCCACGAATAAGTTTAACCAGTATCCTCAGCGAACCTATACCGCGAAGGATTATGCCGAGCTGGAACGTAAGCTCTTAAACAAGGGATTATAAAGGAGATCTGATATGGCTCTGAAAAACGATCAATATAATCAGCTTCTGCGAGAATATGACAATCGCAGATTTCAGAATAAGCATGATCTTGACCGGAGAAGGGCAGAAGCATATGCAGCCGTTCCGGAATTAAAGGAGCTCGAGGATGAGATAGTTACCCTCTCCGCTCAGAGCGGCAGGATGGCGCTTCTCGGCAATCCGGACAGCCTGAAAGAGCTGAAGGCGAAATCCCTTGAATTAAGTACCCGCCAGACAAAGCTGCTGATTGAGAAGGGGTTTCCCGCCGATTACCTAAAGCTTCAGTATCACTGTAATAAGTGCAAGGATACCGGATTTATCGGTAATGAGAAATGCAGCTGCTTTAAGCAGGCAATTGCGGACCTGATCTATGCCGGCTCTAATATAAAATCTGTTCTTGAATATGAAAACTTTGACACCTTTTCTTTCAAATACTATTCGGATGATTATATCGATGAGACCACCGGCCTGTCTCCGCTATCCAACATGCAGAAGATTGTCGCCGGCTGCAAAAGCTTTGTAAGACATTTTGCCAATCGGCATGATAACCTGTTATTCTTAGGCAATACCGGAGTCGGCAAAACCTTTCTGGCAAATTGCATTGCCAAGGAGCTTCTGGACCGTGGCTATACAGTGGTATATCTGACCGCCTTCCGTCTGTTCGAAATATTAGAAAAGAACAAATTCGGGAAGAATGAGGAGGCTGCTTACACCGCCTCCAACCAGTTTGAATACATCCTGGACTGTGATTTGCTGATTATCGATGACCTGGGTACGGAGCTGAATAATTCCTTTACCACCTCTCAGCTGTATCTGATCATCAATGAGAGACTGCTGAAGCAGAAATCCACCATTATCTCAACTAACTTATCATTGGATAATCTGAACAACAATTACGGGGAGAGAATCAATTCCCGAATCATCAGCAATTATTCCATCCGCCGAATCATCGGTGAAGATATTCGTCTGCATAAGGCTTTAAACAACATTACACGGTAGTACAAGCAATTTTTTACATACAAAAGCCACTTGACGTAACGTTTTTATAATGTTATAACTTGTAGTGGATTTTGATGCCAACAACTAATTATATGGAGGGACTAGTAATGTCAAAGGAGAAGATCGTTGAAACCATTCCCGTGGGTCAGTTGGGTATTATTGCACTCGAAAGCAGTAACGCCCTAGGTAAAAGAGTGAATGATTATCTTGTTGAATGGCGTAATTCAAGGGAAAGCGAGCATAAGGGTACCATCGCTTTTACCGGTTACCAGAGAGAGTCATATTTGCTGAATGCCTGCTGCCCAAGATTTGGCACCGGTGAAGCCAAGGGAATGATCAAGGAGTCAGTACGTGGGTCCGATTTATTCCTGTTAGTCGATGTAACGAACTACAGCTTGACCTATTCTGTCAGCGGACATACCAATCACATGTCACCCGATGACCATTATCAGGATTTGAAACGTATCATCGCTGCAGTTGGTGGTAAAGCCAGAAGAATTACCGTTATCATGCCCTATCTTTATGAAGGCAGACAACACAAGAGAAGCTCCAGAGAATCCCTTGACTGTGCGCTGGCATTACAGGAACTCACCAATATGGGCGTAGAAAGTATCATTACCTTTGATGCCCATGATCCAAGAGTACAAAACGCTATTCCCTTAACAAGTCTAGAGACCGTATCTCCCACTTATCAGTTTATCAAAGCTCTACTTAAAAATGTTCCCGGTATCAAACTGGATTCCGATCATATGATGGTTATCAGCCCTGATGAAGGTGGCATGTCAAGAGCAGTTTATTATGCCAATGTTCTGGGTCTGGATATGGGTATGTTCTATAAGAGAAGGGACTATACCAGAATCGTCAATGGACGTAACCCGATTGTGGCACATGAGTTCCTGGGAACTGATGTTGAGGGAAAAGATATCCTGATCATTGATGATATGATCTCCTCCGGTGAGAGTATCCTGGATGTTGCTACAGAGTTAAAGCGCAGAAAGGCTAATCGTATCTTTGTTGCTTCCACCTTCGGATTATTTACCGGTGGACTTTCTAAATTCGATGAGGCTTATGAAAAGGGCCTGATTTACCGCCTGATGACTACTAATCTGATTTATCAGACTCCTGAGCTTCTGACCAAGCCCTATTATATCAATGTTGATATGAGCAAATATATTGCTTTGATCATAGATACCATCAACCACGATAACAGTATCAGCGGCCTCCTAAACCCTGTTGAGAGAATCCATAAGATTATGGACGATTATCACCAGGGCAACGGTAAGAATCAGTAGGCAGACAATAGTTCCGTTTAATATATTAATTTAATCCTTACTTTTACACCCTCCGGTTATGAGATGAATTCTTATTCTTACACCGGAGGGTATTTTATTCCCAAGATAAAAAGGATACCTGATGTGGCCGAACAACCCATGCTCTGTTGACATGCCTGCCCCATCAGATATCCTTAATTTATCACATGCCAGGTCTGCATAAGAAGTACTCCCCTAAGGCTCCTTGGAAAAGCCTTCCGAAGGCTTATCTCCAGTCCCCTGAGAAACCTCCTCATCGGTATGCTCCGGGAGTTCTTCCGATATGCTTCCGATGAAATCCTCCGAGGTATCCTCCGAGGGATTATCCTCTACCGCCTCATCCGTGGTATCTGTATCCTCAGGTTCCCTATTCTCATCGGGTGTCTGATTCCCTGCTGCTTCCGGCGGTGCCTCTACATCCCCGGCCTCTGCATCCCCAGCGTCACCGGTAGTAATTCTATCCTTTGAATTAGTATCCTCCGGGAATTGTTCCTCCGGTATTGCATCATCCTCCGCTCCGGTAGGCTTCTCTTCCATCCCTGAAGCTTCTGTCGGATCTTTGGCTTCCCCGGCCGCCTCAGCTGCGGCCTTCTCGGCTGCAAGCTTTTGCCGGTATTCGGTTTTCCAGTCCTCGTAGACGAAGGTTTTCTTCATCGAAGCATCATGAAGCTGTTCCATAAAGCTGTGCCAGATAGTGCCCGGATAAGTAGCTCCCGCGAGCTCCTCCATCGGCTGCGGCATGTCACAGCCCACCCAGACGCTGGTGGTATAATAAGGTGTATAACCGACGAACCAGCCATCCTTACGCTCATTGGTAGTTCCGGTCTTACCGGCACTGATTGTATTCGATAAACCAAGCCCTTTACCTGTTCCGTTCTTAATAACCCCGGTCAATACCTCCGTCATCATTCTTGCGGCCTTGGTCTGATAGATCTGTTTTGCTTCTATTCCATCACCGACAATCTCATTGCCCTCAGAATCCATAATCTTTACGATACAAGTAGGGTTTCGGTAGCTTCCGTCATTCTCCAGAGCTGCATAGGCAGCTGCCATCTCCAGTGGACTCACCCCCACCGTAAAGCCTCCGAGCGAGGCAGCCTGATAATAATCATTCGGCTGGAGCTTTAGAAAATTCATATTCATCAGATAGGAAAGTCCTGCCTCAGGAGTCAGCTCCTCGAAAAGCCTCCAGGCAACGGTATTCTTGGAAAGCTCGATTGCTCTCTTAAGCTTCATCTCCCCGGCATATTTTCCGGTTGAATTCTTCGGTCCGCCTTCAAATTTCTCATCCATCACCTTACTGTCCGGGTAATATCCCCGTTCAAAGGCCGGTGTATAGACGATTAGCGGCTTGATGGCACTTCCCGGCTGGCGGTAGCTCTGATACGCACGATTTAAGGTATAGCCCTGGAGCTCCTGACTGCGCCCCCCGACAATTGCTACGACCCGCCCGGTATCATTATCAATACAGACCGCAGCTCCCTGAAGCTTATAGATTCCCTCCTCGCTCTTACCGGTAAAGTCAGTCAGAGCCCGGTCCACTGATTCCTGTAGGAGCTTCTGTTTATCAAGGTCAATGGAGGTATAGATCCGGTAACCGTAAGTATAAAGCTGCTTTCGATATTGATAATACAGATCCTCATATTCCTGTTCATAGGCTTCCTGATCCGTTTCATCATTAAATTGATTTCGGAAGACGAAGCCATCCTTCGACATCAGGGCCCGAATTGCGGAATAATAGGTATAGGTCTCCACATAATCCTTCTTATCCGTTTTCGAGGGCTTCAGTACAATCTTCTCAGCCAGTGCTTTGTTATAATCAGCCCGACTGATCTTATCCTCCTCCAACAGCTGCTTTAGGATCCGATCCCGACGGCTAAGGGTATTCTCCAGGTTCTTTACCGGATTATAAATCGTTGGATTATTCGGAATGGCACATAAGAAAATCAACTGCGATAGACTTAATTGGCTTACTCCCTTGCTGAAATATCCATTCGCTGCTGCCAGGATTCCGTAATGACCGTTTGCAAAATAGATGTTATTAAAATAATATTCCAGGATATCCGCCTTCGAATACTTCTTCTCCAGCTCCTGTGCAATAAAGATCTCCTTAATCTTTCGTTCATAGGTTACTTCATTGGATAAGAAGATGTTCCGGGCCAGCTGCTGCGTAATTGTGCTGGCACCCTGGGTAATCTCGCCCTTATGCTTAAGTAATGCTATGGCTGCGCGGAGGTTCGCCAGATAGTCCACTCCGTCATGCTGCAGGAATTTCTTATCCTCTGTGGTTAGGATAGCCTCAATGGCAGCCTCCGGAATATCCTCATACCCAATATAATAAACATCCTTCTCCGCCTTTAGCGCTGAGATCAACTCCCCATCTGTATCGTAGACCAGACTGGTCTGGGAAGCACGGAAGGTGTCCGGTGTCGATGTACTTACCAGCTTTTTCGCCTCCGCCTGAAGGTTGAAGATCGTTCTGCCGTAAGCATGATAAAAGTAGAAGATTCCGACAGCTACAGCGATCAGGATCAGAAGGAGCATGAGTTTAAGACCAAGCTTAATAACCTGACCTGTGCTCCTATATTCCTTCTTATGATTATCCCTCGTATGATTGTCTTTTTTGCTTCTGTTCATATTAATCCTCCGGTTATGCATCATCTGTCCAATCACTCCCTTGACAGTGCTAACCCTGTTTCTCATAAACCTCGCAGAATAAGGAAATACGGGTTCTTCCTAAAGAAGCAACTTACACCGCCACCTTTTCTCTTCATAGCTACAATCTTCCGTAAATCTAGGTAGCGCGTAACTACCCGGCAATTGATTATTACCGGGAGATATTTCCCATTAACCTAAGATTTCTCCCTGAGTTCCACATAATGATAGGGTAGCTTAAGCTCCTCAAGAAGCTGCTGCTCTCTCCTGTGACAGCTAAACAAAAGAACCTGGTTTCGGCTTGTCAGCTGCCGAATTATCGTCTTCAACCGGTTCTCATCATATAGGGCAAAGCTGTCATCCAGAAGTAAGGGAAGCTCCTCCTTCCCTAACAGCAATTCTGCTACGGCAAGGCGCAGGGCAAAATATACCTGGTCCATGGTACCGGCACTGAGTCTGTCCAGAGGGACATAATCCCCGTTCCAGCCGATCTTGACGTCAAGCTTCTCATCTATCTTAAGATCGGAATATTTATGCTCCGTCACCTCATCGATAATCTGGGATACCGCTTGATTTAGTTGCCTACCAAAGCTGTCATGGATATCAGTGGACAACTCCTGAATGGTACTCAAAGCCAATTTTACTGCTTCCAGCTCTATCCCATTCTCCTTCTGCTGCTGTTGCAGCCTTTCGTACTGTTCTCTATTCTTAAGCAGCTGCTGCTCATTTCCTTCCATTGAGGCTATCTCCCAGCGAAGCTTCTCGATCTGAAGCTTACAAGCATTGTATTGCTCCGCCAGCTCCTCTTCTCTCTGATTAACCTCCTGCTTCCTCCGGGCAATCACCTCCCAAAGTCGTGTTATGGAGTTATCCGACAGCTCCTCCTCCGAAGTAAAATACTGCATATATTGCAGGATGCTATCCTGGAGCAGGTCCGATTTATCTTCTATATCTTCTAGGCGGCGATTAAGCTCGTTAAGCTGTTCCTTCCCGTGCTCTAAATCATAGGCGGTTTTTAGTAGCTCCTCCCGTTTCCGGGACAGCTCCTGCAGGGAAGCTGCCTCGTATTGCCGCAGCAGCTCCGAAAGTCTTAAGCTGCTCGTCGCAATCTGAGCCTCCTGCTCCTTCTCAAGCGCTTTATAGGCTAAGCTCCTGCTTCTACTTCTCTTACTCAGGAACAGAAATAGGATAGCACCCAAAGCCATAATTCCCACTGACGGCAGAAGGTTCCTCAGCAGCAGAAATAAGAATATGCCGATACCGACAGCAGGAAGCAGGCTAAGCAACAGATTCTTCTTAAGACCTGCGTGATCTACCGTCTCACTTTCCTTCTTAAGCTCCAGAAGCTTCTTCTCCTGTTCGGGAAGCTCGGAGCTTAAAAGCCCAGCCTCCTGATAAGCCGCTTTCAGGCTCTCCGACTTAGCAGCCGTCTTCTCCCATTCCGTAACCCTCTGAGTTAGGTCCTTCCTCTGATTCTCAAGGAGTACGCCCTGTCTTACCAGCTCCTGATAGCTGCGGTATTTCTCCAGAATTGCCGGAAGCTGTTCCATACGGTCATTCAGCTCCCGATCCCTATTGGCTGCAGCTGCTTCTCTCTCAGCCTTCAGCTCCTGCTCCACTGCCAGCTGGTCACGGAGCTGAATCGTAAGAGCTTCCAACCTCTCCTCCTGATACAGGCCCTCCTCTATCTCAGTCTGCAGCTTCTTAAGGACCGCAGGATTTAGTGTGGCTTCCAGAGCCTTTCTCTGTTCATTGAGTGAAGCCACCGCCTTTGATACATTCACTTCCTTGCTTCTCGTAATGGATAGATTCGTTATGTAATTCCTTACCTGGGAGGCCAGTTCAGAATCGGTCTGAGCCTTTAGCTGTTCGATGCTGACCGTATTCTTATAGGAAGTTTCCGTAAGTCCCGGAATTAACTCACTGATCAGACCTTCCTTCAGCTTTATTTCCCTCCCGGTCTCCAGATCAATTACGGTAAAGTTCTTATCATTCGCATGGAAGCTTCTCTGTAGCCGGTATTCCTTTCCGTTTAACAGGATATCCATCTGTCCGTTATAGGCTCCCGGATAATCCCAGGGCAGATATTTCGTATAGACATCATCCTTTGTTGCGGCTCCCCGGCCTCTGGCCCGTTCAATTCCGAACAGCATTCCCTTCATGAAGGTATGCACCGTTGATTTGCCGGCTTCATTCTCCCCATAGATCAGATTGATCCCCGGCTTAAGCTCGAGCTCCCGGTTGTGGAATTTTCCGAAATTATTTATTCTAAGCTTAGTAAAAAGCATCTTCACCATACCCTTCCGCTTCTGCGTTCTGCAGACGTTGACGACAATCCTAATTCCGGGGAAGCCTACCGCTCCCTGGCTCCCAGAAGTGCTTCCATCCCATAGTACAACGCCTTCCTCGACACCTCATCCTGATTTTCGCTCTCCCTTATCCGTCGGATGAACAGTCCGATCAGGTTGTCGGTATTCTCCCGGTAAAGTGCGTCAAAATCATAGTCCGGCACCGTTTCATCCATCACCTCAAGTACATTTCCCAGGGTATACAATGCCTGCTTATCAAAATGAATGGTCTCATCTCTGAGGCCCTGTAGCATGAGCTGATAGATATGCTGCTGACCGGCTCTAAGAATCTGCTCCCTTGCCTGATCCTGAAGGGAACCGTTGGTTGTATCCGGGGTTACGGTTAAGGTAAGTCTCTTATATTGCCGCAGAGAGCTGGGGACAAATCGGAAAATCGTCTGTCGTTTTTCATCCTCTGTTATCTCACCCAGAATATAGCCCCGTTCCCCCGTCTCGTTCTTGTCCAGGGGCTCCAGGGACCCGCAATAGGCCATGTTCGGGCTGATGATCTCCGGCTTATGGATATGTCCTAAAGCGATGTAATCGAAGCCCGAATCGGTAAGCTTTCTCCGGTTCATCGGAATATCCTTCTCATCTCCGCCATGGGCTAACAGGATATTAATTCTCTCTTTATTCATCGGCTTAATCGTATCATACAGAGCCTCCGTGATATCTCTGGAATGATAGCTGAACCCGTAAATCTCGGTATTAAGCTCAGGAAACTCAGCAATTTCCGGCATATCCCCGGTAAGCATATGGACCCGCTCATCCCATTCAAAGCCCTGATAATTAGATCTGGCACTGATATAGTCATGATTTCCTGCCATCAGAACAACCTGTGCAGTCGTCAGCTTACTGAAACAGTAATTAACCTCCTTCAGCTCCCGTACCAGAGGCTGACGGTGAAACAGATCCCCTGCAATCAACAGGAGCTCCACTCTGTTCTCATTACAGACGGTAATGATATTCCGGAAGCTGTCCCAGATCTCCTTCTCCCGATCCGCTCCCCAGGGCATATTGGAATCCGGAGCTGCTCCCAGATGCACATCGGCGATATGTATGAATTTCATAAGCATTTCCTTTCTTATATCTGCTGCTTAATTTAGCTGTTACTTATTCTATCTGCTGCTTGATCTATCTGTTGCTTAATCAGTCTGTTGCCTAATCTATCTGTTGCCTAATCTATCTGTTGCCTAATCTGTCTGTTGCTTATTCTATCTGTTGCTTAATCTATCTGTTGCCTAATCTGTCTGTTGCTTAATCTGTCTGTTGCCTAGTCTATCTGTTGCCTAATCTATCTGTTGCTTATTCTATCTGCTTCTTGTTCTATCTGCTTCTTGTTCTATTTGTTGCTACATCAGCAGGTGATAACTTATTTATCACCTGCTTAAAGTATACCACAATCACTTCTTACTTCGCAAGCAAAGCACCAGAACGCACATTCTGATTACATAGGCCAGATTACCTTCCGGTTACCGATACGGTATTCCATGTTCAGTCAATCTCAAGTATAGCGGCACTATTTGTGATAATAAATATTATTTGCGTAAATTGTCTTGACGAAATTTACCATCAAAAGTATAATCAACAAAAATCTTAATCGCAGGTATGTCTCTTAATTTAAGAACAAACGGTTACAAGCCCTGCTAAAAGAAAGGATGTCTGCCATGAAAGCATTGGAAACACAACGTTTATTCTTAAGACCTTTTCAAGAAAGTGATCTGTGGGATTTCTATGAATATGCGAAAAACCCGAAGGTCGGACCGAATGCAGGCTGGCCCCCCCATAAGTCGATTGAGGACTCCAAGACTATTCTTAACAATTTCATGGAGGGCGATGAGGTACTCGCCATGGAGCTGAAGGAAAATCATAGGGTGATCGGTTCACTGGGTCTGCACAAGGACCAGCTTCGTTCTGCGGAAGGGGTAAAAATGCTTGGCTACGTCCTGTCCGAGGAGTATTGGGGGAGGGGACTTACCACCGAAGCGGCAAAGGCAGCGCTCCGATATGCCTTTGAAGAACTTAATCTTGATATGGTTACAATTCACCATTACTCCTATAATCTAAGATCAAAGCGTGTGATTGAAAAGTGCGGTTTCCTGTATGAGGGCACTCTCCGCCATGCCACACAGATCTTTAACGGTAATATCTACGATCTTGTCTGCTATTCTATGACCAGGGACGAATGGAATGCATAAGGCTTTTGGATACAAAAAGTCAAGCCAACCCAAATAATCTATGGTATTATGTCATCATACGGTACCGTTATATCAGAAACATAAAGCCTGTGCATGATCCTTTGCTAAGATCGCATTCCTGCCAGCATACCTGGCAGAATGCTCACTACGCTTTATTGTATCATGGTTCTTATAAGGGAGGTGGATTCCTTGAAAAACTTCTACATACTGACGGATGCAATCAATTATATTGAGGACAATCTCTGTAATGAATTTACACTGGAGGATGTGGCACAAGCCTGCTTTTCTTCTCTCTCCGGTCTTAAGAAGCTGTTCCGCTATGCCTTCCATCACGGGCTCTATGAGTATATCTCTAAACGGAGGATGACCCATGCCGCCTATGATCTATTGAATACGGACTTGTCAGTTACGGCGATTGCCATGCGATATCAGTATAACTCTCCGGAGGTATTCACCCGTGCTTTTTCAAAGGTCTGGGGCACAACCCCCTCCTCCTTCAAGAACCAGTGGAAGTTCTCGGGAATCTTCCCGCGGATACAATTTGAATATGACGGAGGTGAACTAATGAGTCGTAAAAATGTTGACCTGTCAGAGCTGTATGACCTGCTGAAAAGCCGCACTGACAGCTATGTTCTGTGCTTTGATATGGTCTGTCTGAAACCGATTAATGATGATTATGGACACGATGCCGGGGACAAAGCCATTCTTGAATGCTTACGAAGGATTGACAGCCTGTCCGATGACAGCTGTATCTTGTTCCGGATCGGAGGAGATGAATTCGCCCTGGTGACCGCTCTTTCGAGTATCGCTGAGGTAGAGAAGCTGGCGAAAAAGATTTTGGATAAGAACGGTGAACCGATCCTCCATAATAATGTTGAGATCCCGATCAGCTTGCGAGTCGGCTGTACGAAGATTGCCGGCAGCAATATCCGGTATAATAATCTCTACGCAGATCTATACCGGGCGATTGAGGAAGCAAAAGAAAATAAGGATATTTATATTAACGGATAAGCTTATGTTTATGCAGAGGCTTGTGCAATCGTAGCGTAATTTCTACCGTTGTACAGGCCTCTTTTTTTTTGCTATAAATTAGTAATTTTTTCATATTCCTATTGACACGGAACAATATATGTAATATATTACATATTAAAAGGTAATATATTACATAACTAATGACTTCCTTGAAATACTCCGTATTTCAGCTGCCGAGGATTCTTACCTACACTTCTACACCTTCATGTGTCGTACTACAACGAGAAGTCATGCATATGGAATGTGCATTCATATAGAATATGCGTACACATGGAATGTGCATACACATGGAATGTGCATACACATGGACTATGCATGCACATGAAATATGCGTACACATGGAATGTGCATACACATGAACTATGCGTAACTTGAAATATGCATGCTTATGGAATGTGCATACACAAGAAATATGCGTACACTTGAAATGTGCATACATGAACTATGTATGCACCTGATATACTTTAACGCTTAACAAACTTCAAATGCGCATAAAGCGTGCGCAGGAATGAGAGGAAATATGATAATTCCACCGAATACCGATCAAGAGTACCTACTCTTCGGAATGCTGTTCCTATTATCCAATAAGCTACAGACCATCGGCGACTCCATATTCAAGGAAATCACTACAAAGCAATGGTTCCTCATGCTTGTGCTTAATATATTACCCAATCGGGAACCTACCTTGAATGAGTTGTCCGAAGCAGCCGGCACTTCCCGGCAGAATGTCAAACAGCTCATACTTAAGCTGGAGAAGAAGGGCTTTGTCGATCTGAAGAGGGATGAGAACGATGCAAGAAAGTTCCGGATCAGCTTAACTCCCCGCTGTGAAGAATTCTTCCTTTCCGTTTCAGACACGAACCAAAGGTTCTTAAAGCAATTATTTCTGAAGCTGGAGCCGGGAGAGATTGAGACTACCTTAAACTCATTAATTAAGTTAATGAAGAATCTGGAGGAGATAGAAGATGAATACATCTGAAAACAGGAAGATTGCTGTGATATACCGTTCCAAGACAGGCTTTACCAAGAATTACGCTCAGTGGATTGCAGAGGAGCTGCACTGTGACCTCTATCAGGGGGAGGAGGTACAGGTCTCCACTCTGCAAGAATATAATACTATCATCTACGGTGCGGGACTTTATGCCTCCGGCATCAGCGGTATTAAGCTGATTACAGATAACTATGAACAGCTGAAGAGCAAGCGACTGCTGGTATTTGCCGTAGGTGCATCTCCGGTTCGTGAAGAGACTACGGAAGAATTACGGAAAACAAATTTTAAAGGGGAGCTATATGATAAAATACATTTTTACTACCTCCGGGGTGGCTTCGATTATTCCAGACTGAGCCCGTTATACCGCTTCCTTATGACGCTGAAGAAGCTACAGCTAAAATTAATCAAAGACAAGAACTCCGATGTCCGGGGTATGATAGCAAGCTATGAGCATCCTCTGGATTTTACGAATAAGAAGCATGTTAAGCCGATTATTGATGAAGCTCTGGGCTTATCATCATAAACCGGATTGTCTGCCTATGGCAGCAAATTGTTAATAAAAAGAGGGTATAGCATAATCCAGGTATAAATCCTTACATTGTGCCCTACCCTCTTCTTAAATTTTACATAATACCAGCGCTCCCGCTACTTTTATTCTCTCATGAATCTTTACTTCCCCGACTTCTTAATGGAAGCGGTCGTAACTGATTGCTCTCCTCCCACTGTCTCCCTTGGAAACAGATTACGGACCAGCTCATGGGTTCCTGTCGATGCAAGACCACTGGCCAGACCGCCCAGCAAGACCTCAGGTGTGAATGTCCAGTTGTTCAGCCACAGATTCAGGATCACACCTGCCACACCCATAATCAGCGGTATGTATTTATTCGGTATGAAGGAAATACTGTGCTTTATGATATATCCTAAGCATAAACAGATGGCCAGCACCAATATAACTATATATCTGGATAGCACCTCCAAACGGATTACCTCCTTCCTGTAGGAATTCCATTGTACCAACATAAGTTCTCCGGTTTTTCCCCTGTGAAGCAATGTCGTCTATGTATCAGGCTCCCGCCTGTAAACAACCATTCCTATACTTCATATTATGTTGGCAGAGGTCCTGTAATGCCTACTATTAGAGGGATATCAAGTAAATCCGTAAGTCATTGATGCTTTCGTCAGATATTTGTAATGCTCAAAAGCTATGCTAATTATACTAACAGATAATACAGTGCCTGAGCGAATTAAGTGGCTTATATTGTTCATGCATTTTTCAGCTTATTGCAATAAATAAGAGGTCATAGATATACTTCCCAGGGTGCAGTCCTCATTAAATATCGTTACCCTGTCATTTTCTTCCGCGGCACCCAACATATAGAGAAGAGGATAGAAATGCTCCGGTGTGGGAAAGGCCATTTGAGAAGAAGCTCCTACCCTTTCATAATGAACCACGTCCTCGTATTCTTTCTGAAGGATCTTCTCCTTAATATATTGATCAAATTCCTCTGCCCAGGAATAGCCCTTCTCCATATTCCAATTCAGCCTCGGAAGATTATGAACTACATTTCCGCTGGCAAAGATTAATACACCCTTCTCCCTCAGCTCCTTAAGCTCCCTACCCATGCGATAATGCTCCTCAGCAGCTGCCTTCCAATCCACACTTAGCTGATATACAGGAATATCTGCCTCCGGATACATCCGACAGAGAACGGACCAGGTACCGTGATCATACCCCCAGCTATTATCAATGGTAACCTCCCTGATAATTAGGTTCTTAGTAAAATGGGCTAAATCCGGTGCTCCGGGAGCGTTATACCTGATCTTATAAAGCTCCTCCGGAAAGCCATACATATCATAAATCATCTTCGGATTGGCAGCATCCGTAATTTTGGAGCCATTGGTAAACCAGTGGGCTGAGATGGATAATATAGCGTTCGGTCTTGGAATAAGCTTTGCAATCCTAATCCAGTGCTCTGTATATTCATTCTCTTCTATTGCATTCATTGGTGATCCATGTCCTACAAATAGTACCGGCATTTTACTTTTAGCATTCATCCTTGTACTCTCCCTTCTACCAATCAACAGCTTCTTCTTACTCCTGTGATTCTGTATCACATATTATATTATACACTATTTCTGACCTTTGATGAAATCACATTTCTTCCTTTTCTCTTTCTGTCTGGTTTCATCCATAACCGGCTCACTGGCGATTACCGTGACCGGACTTACACCGGGAAGTGTAGTCCGATTTGCTTAAAACACGGTCAGAAAAAGGACTGAGTCCGGTTTTGATGTAACCCCCAAAGATTAGCTCTAAAATCTAACTTTGGGAGGTCAGTTCAAATCATACCGGACGCAGTCCTTTTCTTGGATTTCCAGTCTCTATATACTTAAGCTGTCATAATTATTATTGATTGCCTGTTTCTTATCCTTTACGAGCAAATTCAGTACCGCAAAGGAT
>JAEYQV010000142.1 GCA_023409835.1 Bacillota bacterium | reverse complement strand
AACAAGACTCGATAGATTGTCTTCCTGCAGAAGCCTTCATAGATCATCTGAAGCACAGCATACACTGCCGCTCCGATTAGAATAGCAAATATTAATCTTGGATAGTTATCATTCACATTCGTTATTATTACGATTGTATTAAGAACGGTTGCTATGAGCAGACAAAGTATTGTGATAGGAAATCGGGATACCGTATTGGTTAATCCCAAAAACCGTGTCCTTAGATTCTTCATATAATTCTCCCTCCTACAAATAAGCAAGCTCATATTCAGCTTTTGTTTTCACAAGCAGACCTTTCATATTAATGACACCTTCATATGAAGGTTACCTTCATTATAGCATAGGTTGTTCCTATTTGGTAACAGTCACTCAATTCAAGCTGTCAGACATCTTCTGATAATGATAAATTATAACCTGTTTTCAGTCATTTTTGTGCAACATTTAACGTATTCTGCACTTTTATATGTGACTATTTTTACTGTATTTAATTCCATTTCCAAATTGTATATAAAAAATTTATAAAACCCTCTTTACAAATGCATTAAAATATGTCAGAATATAAAAAATTTCAGGAGGTAAAATGTTATGTCATCAAAGAACCAAGCCGTCGGCTATTTGCCTGACGAACGTCCCCCGTTCTTGGAATTGATCTTGTTTGCATTGCAACAGATCGTAGTAATGTTCCCAGCTACTGTATTAGTCGCATTACTCACAGGTTTCCACGTATCTACTACTATTTTTGCCAGCGGTTTCGCTACTCTATGTTTCATTCTTGTTACAGGAAGAAAAATCCCCCTCTATTACGGCTCCAGTTTCTCCTACATTGCAGCAATCAGCTCTATCATGGGAGCAAAACAATTCGCTGAATTAACCCCCGATGCAAGAATATCAATTGCACAATTTGGTATCGTAATGTCAGGCTTAGTATCTATCGCAGCCGGACTTATCATCCAAAGATTCGGCAGAAAGTTAATTGACCGGGTTCTTCCACCAACTATTACAGGTAGTATCGCTATTATTATCGGTTTATCTCTCGCAGCAAGCGCTTTAACCGATGCCTCAAGTTACAGTAGTCCCGCCAGTGTTGTCGTTAACGTTGAAGATCATAAGGAAGACGATGTAAGCAATGTAAACGTAGGCGGTGTTATCGCTAATTCAAACAATATATTTTCCGAAACGGAAGTAAGTGATGCTAAAACCTATAGTGATTATTCATGGGTTATCGCACTTATCACCCTATTTTCCACAATTATATATTCTGTATACTTGAAGGGCAAGCTGAGTCAGTTGCCTATTCTTTTTGGCCTTTTGACCGGTTATATCAGTGCAGCAGTGCTTGGGCTGATTACCGGAATCGAATTCATCAGCTTTACAAAGTCCGGATTAAGCGGTATCGTGAACCTTCCGACCTTTACCTTACCTAAGCCTTCCCTGGCTGCAGTTGCAGCAATCATGCCCATTGCGATTGCAACTATTCCGGAATCCACCGCCCATGTCTTCCAGCTTGATATCTATGTAAATGATTATGCTAAGAAGAAAGGTTCCAAAAAGAGATACAACATAGCTGATAAGCTTGGTCTTAACTTAATCGGTGATGGTATCGGAGATATCGTGTCCGGTTTTATCGGCGGACCTGCAGGAACAAACTATGGTGAAAACATCAGTACCATGGCGATCTCCAAGGTATTCTCCATTCCGGTTCTTATCGTAGCAGCAGTGATTACTATGATCATCTCCTGCTTTACTCCTCTGATTAATGCCGTATATTCCATTCCTCAAGGCGTTATCGGCGGTCTCTCCATCTATCTGTTCGGTGTTATTGCCGCACAGGGTATCGCAATTATGATGGAAAGCAAGGTTGATTTGTTTAACTCAAAGAACTTATCCATCATTGCTATCATCTTAATCATTGGCCTGGGTGGAAGCTTCGGATTTGCAAACGGAATGATACCTCTGTTCGGAGTAAAGTTCCCTGCAATCGCTTCTGCAGCAGTTGTCGGTATTGTATTAAATCTACTGTTATCCATCGGTAACAGGAAAGAAGAGAATGCGTAAGCCTACGAGATATTAAGAATACCATATAATATCTTCCTAAAATAATATTCCCCTTATGTTATCCGGTTAATCAGGACTACCATAAGGGGAGTTTTATATTCACGCATCTATATGCTACCTGTCCGGCAAGCTTTTGGTCATACAGCAGCAATCGCTTTCGCCTCCTCCGGACAAGTGATCTCCGTTCAGGTGGCTCTTTCTTCCACTCCGATGCCTTCCTTCGTCATTTTACCGGCTGCTTATTCTTGGAGCAGCCTTCCGGAACTATAGAAGGTGTAAATAGGATAAGTATCATAATCGGTAAACAGATTCTTAAATGACACACCGTACCTAAAATACAAAAAAGTGCCGCACTTTTTCAGTGCGGCACTCTTTGTATTTTCATAAAGCTTAGATTACTGTTGCAGTAATAATGTAGTTGATCACAAACAGAGCGGTTGCAACCCATAATACAGGGCTAATCTCCTTTGCCTTACCCTTAACTACCTTAACGATACAGTAGAAGATAAAGCTAAAGGCAATACCGGTGGAGATGCTGTACGCAAGTGCCATGAAGATGCCTGCAAAGAATGCGGGAATTGCCTCCTCTAAATTGGTCCAATCAATATCCTTAAAGGAAGCGAGCATCATAACACCAACTGCAATTAAAGCGGGAGCTGTTGCCTGAGTAGGAATGATACCAACAATCGGAGCCAGGAACATGCTTGCCAGGAACAGAATAGCGGTTACAACAGCGGTTAAACCGGTACGACCGCCCGCTTCTATACCGGCAGCACTTTCAACATAAGTGGTTGTATTGGAGGTACCAAAGATAGCTCCAACGCTTGTTGCTACTGAATCAGCGAATAATGCCTTGTCCATTTTGGATTTGAAGCCCTTACCCTCCTGAAGCGCCTTCTCATCTGCTTCATCAAAGATTCCGGTACGCTTACCTGTACCAATGAAGGTTCCGATGGTATCAAAGGTATCAGATATACTAAAGGCAAAGATAGTCATTAAAATCAACGGAATCTGGGAAGAATCAGCAAACAGGGACTGAAGACCTTCCTTGCCGAAGGCTGCACCAAAGGTAGTTCCTAAATCCTTGAAGGAATCGCCTAAACCGGAAGCCACGCCGAAGCCGGATACATCAACAACACCCATAGGTATGCCGATGATTGTAGTAGCAATAATACTGATAAAGATTGCTCCCTTTACCTTACAGATGAGAAGTACGACGGTCAGTACGATACCAATCAGAGCTAAGAGAACTTCGGGAGAATTAAACTTAACAATTTCCGGTACTGCGGCACTGCTTGCCAAGATGCTATCTTTCGTTACGTTAATATAGCCGGAAGCGCTGGGAACTGACGGAACGTAAGTACCGGGATCTACAATAAACTGAATCAGACCTGCATTCTTTAAGCCGATATAGGCAACGAATACACCGATACCACCGCCGATAGCATGCTGAAGGCTGACCGGAATTGCTTTAATAATTAATTTACGGATCTTAGTTACTGTTATGAGAATATTAATGACACCGCACAGGAATACCATGGCCAAGGCCTGCTGCCATGAAAAACCAAGACCGAATACTACCGTATAGGTGAAGAACGCATTAAGTCCCATACCTGGAGCCTGTGCATAAGGTACATTTGCAAATAAGCCCATAACAAGGGTACCTGCCACTGCTGCAAAAATTGTTGCCAAAAATACTGCTTGTGTCGGCATACCGGTGGGTGATAAAGTCTTCGGATTAACAAAGATGATGTAAGCCATTGCAAAGAAGGTTGTGGTTCCTGCAATGATTTCTCTTGGAATGGTTGTCCCATTCTGCTTAAGCTTGAAAAACTTTTCCATGAATACTACTCCTTTTAAATTATTTATATTAAAAGAGAAACAAAACTGTAATTCCCCCTCAATATCTACTCCCTGCGCCCTATCGTTACAAAAAATCTTCGCTCCTAAATACAACTGATATTGTTCAGCGAATACTTAGGAGCGTTATAAGTTCTGTTACAAGTTGCCAAAAAGTGTAATAATTAGAACCAATAATAATATTAACAAAAATTTTAACAGATTACAATCAGCCTATTTATTAATTCTGCTAATGTTATTTATTATCTTCGGCTACCTCTTCCTTCGCATTCTCTTCAATTACCTTCTGCTGTACATCGGAAGGTGCCTGCTCATAGCGGGAGAATTCATAGGAATAGTCACCAATACCACCGGTCATGGAACGAAGATCTGTTGAATAACCATACAATTCGGATAACGGAATATCAGCCACAATCTCCTGCTTTCCGCCAGAAATCGGGTTCATTCCGAGTACTCTGCCGCGACGTTTATTCAGATCGCCCATAATATCACCGGTAAACCTGTCCGGTACATGAACCCTCAGAGAAACAATCGGCTCTAAAAGAACCGGAGATGCTTCCATGAAGCCCTGCTTGAAGGCAAGAGTAGCAGCCATCTTGAAGGCCATTTCGGAGGAGTCTACCGGATGATAGGAGCCATCCACAAGGGTAGCCTTAAGGCCTACAACCGGATATCCGGCAACAGGTCCCTTCAGAACACAATCCGCGATACCTTTTTCCACTGCCGGGAAGAAGTTTCTCGGAACAGCACCGCCGAATACCTTCTCTTCAAATACATATGCCTTCTCCATATCGCCGGAGGGCTCGAATTCCATCAAAACATCACCATATTGTCCATGTCCGCCGGACTGCTTCTTATGCTTACCGCGTACGCTTACCTTCTTACGGATTGTCTCCCGGAACGGTACTCTCGGCTTCATGACCTCGATCTCTACCTTATATCTGGATAACAGCTTGCAAACCGTTACATCCAGTTGTTGATCACCGATACCGTATAACAGGGTCTGCCTGTTTTCTTTGTCGTTTACCATCTTTAAGGTAAGGTCCTCATCCATCAGCTTACCAAGGGCCTGGGATACCTTATCGTCATCACCCTTATTCTTGGTCTTGAAGCGTTGATAGGTGTAAGGTTTTGGAACCTCAAAGCGCTCATAGGAAATAGGAGCTGCTTTCGTGGAAAGTGTATCCCCGGTAGCCGTATCGGAAAGCTTTCCGAGTGCGCCGATATCACCTGCATAAAGCTCTGTTACTTCATTCTGCTCCTTACCTCTTAAAACATAGATTCTGTTGACCTTTTCTTCTGTCTCCTTGTCCACATTGTAAACAACGGTATCTGTTCTCAATACACCGGAGCAAACCTTGAATAAGGAGAACTTACCGATGAACGGATCAGCGATTGTCTTGAACACCTTAGCGGAGAAAGGCTTCTTCGCATCGTAGTTTGCTTCAAATACCTCATCGGTCTTCATATTTTTACCGGATATCTTCGCCCTGGTGGGATCCGGGAAATATTTCTCGATTGCCTGTAATAACATCGTGGTACCCTGTGCATTCACACCGGAGCCCATCATAACAGGAACAACGGAACCATCTATTACATTATCTCTAAGTGCGTGGGAAATCTCCTCCTGGGTGAATTCTTCACCGTTGAAATATCTCTCCATGAAATCTTCGTTGGTTTCCGCAACAGCTTCAATCAGAATTTCTCTGAACTTAGAAAGATTTTCCTGACTATAATCCGGAATCTCGCATTCTACATAATTGCTGGCTGTAGTGAATCTTCTTCCGGCCATCTTAACAACATTGACAAATCCGACAAACTTCTCATTCTCCCTGATTGGAGTATGAAATGGCGCAATCTTCTTTCCATAAAGCTCAATCAGCTTCTCTACTACTTCACGATAACTTGCATTATCATCATCCATATCTGTTACAAAGAAAATTCTTGGCAAGTGATACTTCTCGCAATAATCCCATGCCTTCATTGTTCCAACTTCAATCCCTGCCTTCGCAGAGATGACAATAACTGCGGCATCGGCTGCCTGAAGGGCTTCTTCCACTTCACCGACAAAATCGAAATATCCCGGTGTATCCAGGAAGTTAATTTTGATATCCTCATGAATAATTGGTACTAAGGTGGTACTGATGGAGAACAATCTCTTCTGCTCTTCCTTGTCGTAATCACTGATTGTAGTTCCCTCTTCAACTTTTCCCTGACGTTTGGTTACTCCTGTTGTATACGCCATGGCTTCGACTAAAGTAGTCTTGCCACAGCTGCCGTGGCCTAACAATACAACATTGCGAATCTTTTCCGATGTGTAAACATTCATTCTGATTTCCTCCAAACATAATTATAGTAAGTAGTAGAGTGAATAGCCTCGTAAAGAATTCGAAGCTTTAAGAATATAGAATAGATTCCGTAGGGAATTTACCCCATATTCCTGGGTTAAGTACCCTTTCCCAAAATTACCTCTGTATATATTTTACTAGAGTAATGCCACTTTTACAATAGTTTTATGTAATAATTAACAAACTTCTTTCTTTGTCACTTTAAACCGTAACGCTTTAAAGTAATAGAGTATTGACACCCTCCCTCTTAGAGTGTATAATCCACGATAAGCGGATTAGTCCATAAACATCAGAATGATTTCCGTGCTTGTACGAGAAATCATTCTGACGTTTATGGATAAGTGCAACGTGAACGAGGTAACTTCTTCTTTCTGAAGTTACCGAGTGCTCATCCGCTTATCGCATACATGAGCTCATCCGCTTATCATGCCATGGTGCCTAATCAGCCGTAAAGCATACATGTTGCTCATCCGCTTATCGTGCCATGTGCCTAATCAGTCGTAAAGCATACATGTTGCTCATCCGCTTACCGTGCCATAGTACATAATTAGCCGTAAAAGCGAATGCATTATCGCAGGAGTAAGTATCATATCCTTCATTAAAGAATTAATTAAGTATTGAGATAGAGAAAGGGAGTATAAATCATGATTATTGTAATGAAGCCGAAAGCGAAACAGGAGTCCATCGATCGAATTAGGAATATTATTGAGGACAAGGGACTATTTGCCCATATCTCAGCGGGTACTGAGGTTACAATTATCGGGGTAGTCGGTGATAAGTCCAAATTGCAGGATCAAAACCTGGAGATCTTCGAGGATGTGGATAAAATAGTAGCGGTAACAGAGAGCTACAAGCTTGCCAACCGGAAGTTCCACCCGGAGCCGACAAAAGTAAAGGTTGGCAATGTAGTGATCGGCGGTGATACTCTGGTGATTATGTCAGGTCCCTGTGCGATTGAAAGTAAGGAGCAGCTATTAGCAACTGCCCATGCCATTAAGAAGTCCGGAGCTCAGATTCTTCGCGGCGGCGCTTATAAACCCAGGACCTCTCCTTATGCCTTTCAGGGCCTGGAGGAAGAAGGCTTGAAATTCATGAAGGAGGCCAGGGAGGAAACAGGACTTCCGGTAATCTGTGAGGTAACCAGTCTGAATGCAATCGAAGCAGCCGTAAAGTACGTGGATATGCTCCAGATCGGTGCAAGGAATATGCAGAATTTCTACTTATTAAAGGAAGCCGGTAAAACAGGTCTTCCGGTGCTCCTGAAGCGTGGATTGTCAGCTACAATAGACGAATGGCTGAATGCTTCCGAATATATCATCGCTGAAGGTAATCCGAACGTGGTACTCTGCGAACGCGGTATCCGTACCTTTGAAACCGCTACCAGAAATACCCTGGATATCAGTGCTGTACCGGTAATAAAGGAGAAGAGCCATCTTCCGATTATTGTTGATCCGAGCCATGCGACCGGTGTTCGGACCTATGTGAAGCCCCTATCCAAGAGCGCAATAGCAGTCGGTGCCGACGGACTTATGATTGAGACCCATCCTAATCCCTCGATCGCTCTATCCGACGGTCCGCAGTCTCTGACCTTTGAGCAATTTGATGAGCTGACGAAGGAGCTCCGTCCTCTCGCTGCCCTAATGGGTAAGAAGCTATAGTCCATAGCTTTCTAATTATTTTATCAATAATCAGACCTTGTCTTTCGAGTTATGCTTCAATAAATTATAAATGAACGGTTATCAATACAGCGATAGCTGTAACATATCTTCTTTATTCGTAATTCAGATAATGATATTTCACTAAGTTCTAACTATTCATTCATTATGTTACTATATGCCGGAATCCATTCGTGATAATTCGGCTGAACGGGGGTTTTTTCATGAGCGGTATTGAAAGTGAGTTTAGCAGCATCCGTAAGATAGGTTTTATCGGTTTCGGACTGATTGGCGGATCCATAGCCAGAGCACTAAAGAAGGTGAAGCCGGAGTTTTATCTCTGTGCATACGATTATCATAAGGATCGCCCAAGTACGGATTTACAGGCGGCTTTATCCGATCAGGTCCTGGATTCGGTTACCACATCCCTTACAACAGAGATACCGGAATGTGATCTGCTGTTCCTGTGTGCCCCCGTATTATCAAATATCCGATATCTGGAACAGCTGAAATCCCTTATTAAGCCCTCCTGCATCTTGACCGATGTTGGAAGCGTGAAGGGAAATATCCATGAGGCTGTTACTGAGCTTCAGCTGGAGGAGCAATTTATCGGAGGCCATCCGATGACCGGCTCCGAGAAGACAGGGTACCTTAACTCCTATGCCCTGCTGTTGGAAAATGCTTATTATATCCTGACACCAACGGATAGAACTCCGGAGGAGAAGCTTAACCTCCTGTACCATCTGGTAGAGAAGCTGGGTTCCATCCCGATTCTTCTGGAGGCTAAGGAGCATGATGAGATCACTGCTGCTATCAGTCATGTACCTCATATCATAGCTGCCCAACTGGTGAATCTGGTACGCGAATCCGATGATAAAGCTGAGAAAATGCGTGCTCTGGCAGCCGGAGGCTTTAAGGATATCACCAGAATTGCCTCCTCCTCTCCCATCATGTGGCAGGATATCTGTCTTACCAATGCTCCGGTCATTAAGCGTTCCCTGGATCGCTACATAGAATCTCTGCAGAGTGTATCAGATGCTCTTTCCGGGTCGAATGGAGATTTTCTCTATCAAATGTTTGATACCGCAGGGGAATACCGCAGCTCCATACCGAATAAATCCATTGGTTTATTTAAGAGAGTATTTGAGACCTATCTGGATATCAGGGACGAGGCTGGCGCAATCGCAACGATTGCTACCCTTCTCGCCAGCAATCAGATCAGCATTAAGAACATCGGTATTATCCATAACCGTGAATTTGAAGAAGGGGTATTACGGATCGAATTTTATGATGAACAAGCACAGGAAAAAGCGGTTAACCTGTTAGGAAGATATCATTACAAAATTTATGAAAGATAACCTTCTTTCCTAATATAATTAGCATCAGTTGCTATATTCGATGAGCATCGGCAGGAAGAAGTTACGCGTTACTTTACATCCACCATATTACGAAAAGGAGAAATCCATGTCCTATCAGAAGAGCAGCCCGTTAAAAGGAAGTATATCGATCCCGGGAGATAAATCCATCTCGCACCGGGCAGTTATGTTCGGTGCCTTATCAGAGGGTACCACAGAAATCACGAATTTTCTGCAAGGAGAGGATTGTCTCTCCACCATCCGTTGCTTCCGCCAGTTGGGAATCCGGATAGAAAATGATCCTTTGAAGGGGAAGGTCACTGTATACGGAAAGGGACTTCACGGACTTACGAAGCCGGATCAAATTCTGGATGTGGGAAATAGCGGAACTTCGATGCGCCTGATGGCCGGTATCCTTAGCGGCCAGTCCTTTACCTCCTCCCTGACCGGGGACGACTCTATCCGAAGGCGTCCGATGGGAAGGATAATGACCCCCTTAAAACAGATGGGTGCTGATATTATAAGTGACAGCGATACCGGTTGTGCTCCACTGATGATTAATAGCAGTAATACCGATCCTACCGGTATAGCATCAAGCAGTAAATTATCCCACAGATTAACCGGGATTCACTATAACTCCCCCGTCGCCTCAGCTCAGATAAAGTCCTGCATATTACTGGCAGGCCTCTATGCAGAGGGAGAAACCTCCGTAACAGAACCCTATCTGTCCCGAAATCATACGGAGCTGATGCTGACCGAATTCGGAGCATCCATTAAAACCATCGGAAGTACCGCTACGATCCAGTCTGAGCCAAAGCTGACCGGTAAGAGCATCGAGGTTCCCGGTGACATCTCTTCTGCAGCATATTTTATCGCCGCCGGATTGATTGTTCCTAACTCTGAGCTTCTGATACGGAATGTGGGAATTAATCCGACCCGTAACGGTATCCTTACCGTATGCCGACAGATGGGAGCCGATATCACTCTGCAGAATGTAGTAGATAAAGGTGGCGAGCCGGTTGCAGATATCCTGGTTCGTCATAGTGTATTGAAAGGAACAGAAATCGGCGGCGGAATCATCCCCGCACTGATTGATGAGATCCCTGTATTGGCTGTCCTTGCCTGTTTTGCAGAGGGAAGAACTGTGATTAAGGATGCAGCAGAGCTTAAGGTCAAGGAGTCGAACCGAATCGATGTAATGGTTCATAATCTGACCCTGATGGGAGCCGATATCACGGCAACCGAGGATGGCATGATTATAAACGGCGGAAAACCGCTGCATGGGGCTGTGATCGAGAGTAAATTTGATCACAGGATTGCAATGTCCTTTGCCATTGCCGGATTAATGTCCGAAGGTGAGATAGCCATCCTTCATCCGGAGTGTGTTGATGTCTCCTACCCCGGCTTTTATACGGACCTTAAGAGACTGCAGCAAAACAATTAAGCTAAAGTTGCACTTTTAAGCAATACCGTTTGTCGGGAGGACTCTAACAAAGCATGTTCCTACAGCACTTAAGATACATTTTATACTGCGTTTAACGATAATACTTCGTACAAGGAATGAAAACATATGATTAAAAGAATTTACCCGGAGGATCCGGTAACGTTGGAGCAGCTCTATCGGCTGCAACAGGCTTCGTATCCGTTCGAAGCAGAAATCATCGGATACGAGAAGCTTCCTCCCCTGCTTGAAACAAAGCTTCAATTAAAGGAGTGCGGGGAGAGCTTCTACGGTTATTATGAGAATGACAGGCTTGCCGGTATTCTCTCCTATCAGTTAAAGGATCAAATACTGGATATCTGCCGTGTTGCAGTTCATCCGGATTACTTCAGGAAGGGAATAGCCGGAGCTCTGCTAGAGAAAGTGCTTCTATCTTCGAATTACATTAAGGCTATTGTCTGTACCGGCCAGAAGAATCTTCCGGCCGTTCAGCTGTATCGGAAGCATGGCTTTCAAAAGATTAAGGACATTGAGATTGCAGATGGAATCTATCTTACGGAATTTGAATTAACCCGATAACCGGAAGCTCCGGATTTCGTATCTGTATTCGATTAATTTGTGGAGAAGCTGCTTATTTCTTATTACATCGGATCCGTATAAACTGCTTCTTCCCGATTTTTAGTACAAATTCCTTCTCAGATAACATCATTCTTAAATCTTCTACCGGCTTTCCGTCCATTCTGACTCCCCCTTGTGAGATTAGTCTTCTAAATTCGCTACCTGAGGTTACCAGCTGTTGTTTCACCAGGAAGGGAGCCAGGTCCAGCATTGTCCGGCAATTTTCCGGAACCTCAAGCTCAGTTAAAATATCCGGTAAGCCACCCTGTTCGAATACCGTTCGGAAATATTCCCTGGCCACCCTGCATTCCTCCTCACTATGGTATAGTCCGGTGATGATTTCTGCCAGCTCTAGTTTAACCTCCTTCGGATTTCTCCCCTCCTCCAGCTGTTTCCTGATCTCTTCGATCCGGTCAGGATGCTCATCCGTTGCCAGCTCGAAGAAACGGAGTATCAAATGATCCGGTATCTCCATTACCTTCTTGAACATCACCTCTGCCGGTTCAAAGATACCGATATAGTTCCCCAGGCTCTTGCTCATCTTCTCAACACCGTCAAGTCCCTCCAGAATCGGCATAAAAAGCGCAATCTGGCGTTCCATCCCGAGACTGCCCTGGAGATTTCTGCCCATCAGGATATTGAAGGTCTGATCCGTCCCCCCCAGCTCAATATCTGCTTTAATTTCAACGGAATCATAAGCCTGCATTAACGGGTAGAAGAATTCGTGAAGGCCGATCGGCTCGTTATTCCGGTATCTGCTGTTAAAATCATCCCGCTCCAAAAGTCTGGCTACTGTAGTACTGGATGCAAGACGGATTACTTCTTCAAAATTAAGCTTCGCCAGCCATTCACTGTTAAATCTGACGGTGGTTTTTCCAGGATCCAAAATCTTAAAGATCTGCTCCGTATAGGTCCTGGCATTCTCCAGCACCTGCTCCTCGGACAAGGGCTTCCGGGTCTTTGATTTCCCTGTGGGATCTCCAATCTTCCCTGTAAAATCTCCGATGATGATTACGGCCTGATGACCCAGGTCCTGCAGCTGTTTAATCTTCCGCAATACCACTGCATGCCCGAGATGAATGTCAGGAGCGCTCGGGTCAAGACCCAGCTTAACATTAAGCGGCCGACCTTCGTTTCTTGCTTTCATAAGCTTCTGACGAAGCTCCTCCTCCGAGATCACCTCTGCTGCTCCCTTTCTAATGATCTTTAGCTGCTCTTCGATCTCTCTGTCCGGCTGCATCCCTTTTAATTCAACTCCCTGTACTGCCTGGTTGGACTGGTTACAGTGTCCTGACACATTTTTCTGATTTTCCATTTTGCTCTCCCTTTCTTATTTTTTTCACTTGATTTATCTGTAGCTCGTGCTTCGCTTACACGCAAAAATCCCGCTCTCTAATTGCTTAGAGGGCGGGAATAGTCTCGCGGTACCACCTCATATTTATCAGCTGCTCACGCAGCCAACCTCCTTGAGTACGTCGGTTCACTTTATTATTTCTGTCTATCATACGGCACCATACACAAGTTATGAGGTACGATACCTTGAAACAGAAATCACTATAACCGGTTATACTCTAGCACGATAACGGGTGCAGGTATCCGTCACAGCTTACTAAGATTACTCTGTTCGGTGTGAAGCTCAAAGACGTATTCAGAATGTACTAGCCTGCACCTCTCATCAACCGGTTACTTTCTGTAGGAAGCTCTCATTCTTACTTCTTCTTATCATAGCCTTTTCTTTATTGAGCGTAAGTATAACAATCCGCTGTTTATTTGTCAAGAATAATTTCAGTGTAAATTCGCACTGTAAGTAAAACCCTGTAAGTAGAACCTCGATGAAAAAATTAATGTATTACTCTTACTTAGTCAAATCTCTTTTGATAAAATTTTAATATTCTACTGGTTTTTTCCATAAATATATGATATAAGAAATCTAATGTTTGGGTTAGGCTATTCCAGCTGTTTCATAAAAAGGAGGGTTATATGAATAAAATTGATGAGGCTGTAAAATGTTTTAAGGATGGTTATAACTGCTCACAGGCGGTCTTTTCCACTTATTGTGAGCAATTTGGGCTTGATCGGGATACCGCACTCAAAATCTCCTGCCCCTTTGGCGGTGGTATGGCCAGAATGGGAGGCACCTGCGGAGCCGTCACCGGTGCTTTTATGGTGATCGGATTGAAGGAAGGTAAACACTTGCCTGATGATAATGAGGCAAAAGAGACTACCTACCGCCATGTTCGAGAGTTCACAGAGAAATTCGAAGAAATCTATGGCTCTATCCAGTGTAAGGATATTTTGAATTGTGATATTAATACGGAGAACGGACGAAAGTTTGCTTCCGAGCACGGACTCTTTAAAAATATTTGTCCCGGTTTTGTCTGTGATGCGGCAAGAATACTGGAAGATGTACTGGAATTGAATAAAATCGAAGAATAGGTCTCATTCGAGAACTATAAGCTAAAAAACCCATTTCCGGCCATGAAAAACCTACATATACAAAACATGGTAGACATGGGTTTTCTTATTTTATTTTTCTATACATTATTACACTCTATTGTAATTTATATATTTAGTCTGGTCACGCACCCATCCCTCTCATTCTCCCCAGTTTAACTTTGTTTTATAGTGACCAAACTTAATTCATTCAAATGAGGCCTATTTTATACCCATTCAAATTTTTCAGGGATACTTTCAACTCTATACCAGTTATAGGAACCACTAAAATTATTGTTAAAATATTTTATTGCATCTTGTCTGTTCCTTAAAAGTATCGAATGTAAATAGATTGTATTGTAACCTTCAACCATACAGAGATATCCTGAGTTCTTGGAAAGTTCAATCAAATATATTGCGCTGGGGTCTATAAATAACGGTTTCATTTGATTACAGTTATTGTATATTGCACGCTTTGGTGCATATTCATTTTCAATATGATAGTTTATATGCTCTTGTGTCAAATCACACTTTTGTATTTTTGAAATATTGATAGAACGAAAATTGTCAAGGAGTACATAAAATATATCAAAGCTGGCCTTTTCTTCCCCATTATTTTTGTTTATAATCATATTCTTCCAGCCGGAAGTAGCTTCGAAATAATTATAAAAATGAGCAACATAGTCGTTAAAAAACCGAAAAGGAATAGGGGAAAAGTCACAATAACCATCCTCTATGCCTAGTATATTCGATGCATACGTTGCACCATCTAAGAAGCTCCTTAATACCGTAATACTCTTACTGCCCATAAATAATGCAGGTTTTTCTCGTACGCTATCCAAAATATCATAAATCAACACCATGCCACCACCTTTATATGTTTTATGTATTTCATCACATTTCATAACGATTGTAAAGGGTATTAAGGACTAATCCAGCTAGTAAAGGAACTTTTCAATTCTCCCTTCTAATGAGGACGAAATTCATAGCAAACACGAATCACTTTCTTAATTACATACTACAACAAATACAACCATCTATTTTCATGCAGCTTATTCGAATTGTGAATTGTACAGCCTATAGTAGAAGCCCTTCTTCTCCATCAGCTCCCCATGGGTGCCCTGTTCCACCACATTTCCCTGGTCTATCACCAGGATATTATCCGCATTTTGAATCGTGGAGAGCCGGTGGGCAATGACAAAGCAGGTTTTCTGCTCCATCAGCTTACGCATGGCTTTCTGAATCTTGATCTCAGTTCTGGTATCCACATTGGAGGTGGCCTCATCCAGTATTAACATATTCGCATTAAGAAGCATCGCCCTTGCAATCGTCAATAGCTGCTTCTGCCCCTTGGAGATATTCATGCCGTCTTCATTTACGATCGTATGATAGCCCTCGGGCAGTCTCTTGATGTAGGAATGCATACCGGCCATCTTTGCCGCTGATATTACTTCCTCCATCGTAGCATCTTCCTTACCGTAGGCGATATTCTCAAAGATGGTGCCTGAGAAGAGCCAGGTATCCTGCAACACCATGGCAAATGCCTTCCTCAGGCTGCTTCTGGTCAGGTCTCTGGTTTCATCTCCATCCACTAATATCTTACCTTCCCAAATATCATAGAATCTCATCAGCAGGTTGATAATGGTCGTCTTACCCGCGCCGGTGGGTCCTACGATTGCTGTCAGACTACCGGGCTTTGCATGAAGATATAGATTCCTGATAATCGTTTTCTCCGGCAGATATCCGAAGGAAGCTCCCTGAACCTCTACGTCTCCCCGTACCTCGATCAGCTCCTTCGCCTCCGTCTTATCAGCTGTTTCCGGTTTCTCATCGATCAGCTTGAAAACACGCTCCGCTGCTGCCAGGGCTGACTGCAGCTCACTGATGATATTAGCCGCTTCATTAATCGGTCCGGAGAATTTCCGGCTGTATTGAACGAAGGAGGAGATATTGCCCAGCGTCATCTGCTTGAACAGATACAGGATGGCACCGAAAACCGTTATCAAGGACAGAGATAAATTATTGATGAAATTAACCGTGGGTCCTGTCATACTGCCATAATACTCCGCATTATAATAGGCATCCACCGTCTCTGTGTTAATCCGGTCAAACCGTCCCATAACCGCTGCTTCCGCTGCATATGCCTTAATTGTCTTCTGACCGGATACCATCTCCTCGACAAAGCCGTTTAGCTCACCTAATTTGGCAGAACGCTTTCGGAATAGCGGACGCACCTTCTTCGCCATATAACGGGTATAAAAAATGGATAGGGGAATGGTAACCAGCATCACCAGCACCAACCGGGGTGAAATTAGTATCATCATAATCAGGGAACCAACCACAGTGATGACACTGGCACAGATCTGCACGACATCCGTGGACAGAGAGGTATTCACCGTATCAATATCATAGGATATCCTGCTGATGATGTCGCCTGCCTGATTTCGGTCAAAATATCCTACCGGCAGCGCCACCAGCTTCGTAAATACATCCTCCCTCATCCGGCGGACAATCCTCTGACTGAGTCGAAGCATCAGGACTGCCAGAAGATAGGATAATATTGAAGATACGATGTAGAACACAATCATCCAGCCGGCATAGTAAATCACCGTTTGAAAGATTACCTTACCTTTCCCCGGCTGTATGGCATCAATTGCATAGCCGGACAGCATCGGACCAACGAGTGCCAGAAGGTTGCTGCCGACGGTAAGTGTAATTGCCATCACCAGCATCCATTTATATTGATAAATATAGCGCCAAAGACGTTGTAATACATATTTTGTATCCTTCGGTTTATCCGTCTTTTCACTCATTCTCATTTTTCCCACATTGGAATTCGGCTCCGCAGGCATATGGCACCTCCTTTATGTACAATTATTCGTCATTCTAAGACATCATCTGTGACTGATAGATTTCCCGGTAGACCTCGCAGGATTCCATGAGCTCCTCATGGGTTCCATAGCCTGCCATTTGCCCATCCTCAACCACCAGGATATGATTCAGCTTCATAATGGAGCTAATTCTCTGTGCAATCACGATTGTCGTCGTATTACTGTATTTCTCCCGGATTGCCTTGCGAAGCAACGAATCTGTCTTATAATCCAAGGCACTGGAGGAGTCATCAAGGATCAGAATCTCCGGTTCTCCCGCTAAGGCCCTTGATACTAACAATCTCTGCTTCTGCCCTCCGCTTAAGTTACTTCCCTTGATTGACAGCCTGAAGTCAAACTCCTCCTCAAGCTCCGAGATAAACTTCGCCGCCTGGGCATCCTCCGCAGCTTCTTTTACCCGATCCTCCGGCAACTCCCTACCAAAGCTTATATTTTCATAAACCCGGTCTGCAAACAGAACATCATTCTGGAATACAACACCGAATCTCTTTCTCAGCTCCTGCTTATCAAAGCTTCTGACATCCCTTCCGTCAATCATAATGCTGCCCTCCGTGACATCATAGAAGCGCATCAGAAGGTTAATCAGGGTCGTCTTGCCCGTACCTGTAGAGCCAATAATGCCCAGGCTCTCCCCCTTCTTGATCCCAAAGTTTATATCAGTAATACAGGGCTCCGCTGTATAAGAGAAGCTGACATGGTGAAAAGCAACGTGATCGGTTTTAGAGCCTGCATCCTCTTGTCCTTCCGTATAGGGCTGAACCTTCAGGTCCTCTTCCGTATCCAGAACCTCAGCAATACGTCCAGCGGAAGCACTTGCTTTTGAAAAAATGACAAAAATCCTTGTAATTGCCATCACTGCCTGAAGCATGATCGTAAAATAGGACAGGAAGGCTACGATTTTACCGGGCTGGGATGCACCGCTGTTCACGCGAAAGGCTCCGACGATGACAACCAGGGTAAGACCGATATTCAGTAATAAATTCATAATAGGATTTGTAATCGCCATAATCGTACCGGCTTTTATTTCATTTCCTACCACTTCATCATTCACCTTATTGAATCTATTGATCTCGTAGGGGGTTTTTGATAATGCTTTTATTACGCGAACTCCGGAGATATTTTCTCTGACGACCCGCACCAGCTTATCGACTGACAGCTGCAGCTTCGTATAGAGTGGAATTCCTTTCTTAGAAACCAGATAGACCACATAGCCCAGAAATGGAAGAATGCCGACCAGCACAAGTGTAAGTACGGGTTCCAGAGTACTCGTAATTACAATACCGCCGATCAGGATAATAGGTGCCCGAACACCGATTCGCTGCATCATTCCGATCATATTATGTATGTTATAGGTATCCGATGTCATCCTGGATTCCAGGGATGGTATTGTAAAATGATCGAGCTGGGTGCCGGACAGGCTAAGAATTTTATGAAACAAATCATGCCGCAGATTCTCTACAGTATTTCGTGCAACCCTGGCAGCCATACGGTTTGCCACAATATTAAGGGATCTTGCTCCTATGGACAGTCCAACCATCACCAAGCCCCACCATAGAATTAAGGAAACCTTCCCCCTTGGTATAATATCATCCAGGATGAAGGCCAAGACCCAGGGAAGTCCCAGATCCATGAAGGTACCCAGTACCTTGATCAGAAAGCCAACCAGCATTCTATAGGCGTATGGCTTTAAATAGTATAATACTTTCTTCATTGTCATTACCTCGGAGCATAATATTGAACATTTCAAATCCGGTAATTCTATGGTAACATTTGCATCGGTTTAACATAAACCTATCTTAACACCCAGGTAATTTAACGTCAAGTTCACTTCATTATTCATCAGCATGGGGCTGTCGCACTAAAATGCGATGCCCTTTTTATTAACCGATGTGATAAACCTTCTAAGTCATTGTTGAGCTGCGCACTGGCGGTTGAATAACCGCTAGTGCGACAGCCCCATACCGATACCGTTCTTTATATCACAGCATCCATCTATTTTACAGCATCACTTTCTGCTGCTTACTTTTCCTTCCGTAACGCATAATCAACCGGCTATTTCATATTCTTGAACGCCACGGACAGCATCAGTTTGATCCGGTTCAGCTGGTTTACGCTGGAGATACCCGGGTCATAATCAATCGGTACGATATTAGCAGAAGGATAACGTTCCTTGATTGGTTTGAACATTCCCTTCCCTGCGACATGATTTGGCAGGCAGGCTAAGGGCTGGACACAGATGATATTATTCGTTCCCTGCCCGATGAGCTCCAGCATCTCTGCCGTAACAAGCCACCCTTCTCCGGTCTGATTTCCGAGAGAAAGGACCGTAGAGGCCAACTCTGCCAACTCCTCAATCGGAGTCGGAGGCTGAAAGCGGTCACTTTGCTCCAGCTCCTTACGAAGGACGTAACGGAACCGATGGATATAATATGCCGCAAAATTACTCAATACCATCGTCAGCTTCGATCCGGCAAGATATCGGAACCGGAATCGCGCATTGAAAGTAGAATATAAGATATAATCCATAAGATCAGGTACAATTGCTTCTGCTCCTCCTTCCTCCAGAATACTTACGATATCATTGTTTGCTGTAGGGTGGTATTTGACCAGAATCTCTCCGACAACCCCTACCCTCGGTTTTTTGACATCCGTAAGCTCCAGTTGGTCAAACTCCCGGATAATTCCACGGATATTACTCTCAAACTCTCTCCTTGAGGCATTTCTTAAGTTACTCTTCGCTCTCTCATTCCATTTCTCGTATAGAAGCTCTGCGGAACCGGGAAACCTCTCGTAGGGTCTGGTTCGAAAGAGTACCCTCATAAACAGATCCCCATAGATCAGGGCCATAATACTACGGTTAATCAGACCGGCAGTGAATTTAAAGCCCGGCTGCTTCTCAAGACCTGCGGCATTGACGGATATGATCGGTACCTGGGGAAACCCTGCCTGCTTCAGCCCCAATTTAAGAAATGCGATATAGTTGGTGGCACGGCACCCTCCTCCACTCTGTGTAATGATGACGGAGGTCCTGTCCTTATCATATTTTCCGGATTTTAATGCCTGTACCAGTTGTCCGATCATGATCACCGCGGGATAGCAGGCATCATTATTCACATATTTCAAGCCCTCATCCACGGCGGAACGGTCATAGGACGGCAGCACCTCCAACCGGTATCCGCAGGTCCTGGCCGCCTCCTTAATCAGATCAAATTGCATCGGTGCCATCTGCGGTGCCAGAATGGTATGGAGCTGCCGCATACCCTTGGTAAATACCGGATACTGATCATCGGGCTCCTGCCGATGCATCGCTTCTGGATACCGTTTCCGTTCCTCAATGGCAGCAATCAGGGATCGGAGTCTGATCTTGGCTGCTCCGAGATTATTCCCTTCGTCAATCTTTAGCATGGTATACATCTTACCTCCTGCGGCCAGCAGCTCAGCGATCTGGTCCGAGGTAACCGCATCCAGACCACAGCCGAAGGAATTTAACTGTACCATATCGAGGCAGGGTTCTTCCGCTACAAGGGAAGCAGCCCGGTATAGCCTGGAATTATAGGTCCATTGATCAACCACCCGGAGCTTCTGCTTAAGAGCTGCCAGGTGGGAGATGCTATCCTCGGTCAGTACCGCAAGCCCATAGGATATGATCAGTTCCGCAATCCCGTGGTTGATTTCCGGATCCACATGATATGGCTTACCGCATAATACAATACCCCGTTTTCCGTTAGCCTTCAGATACTCTAAGGTCTCTTCCCCCTTCCTGCGCAGATCCTTCTTATATTGTTCCCGTTCCCGGCAGGCCTCAGACACCGCTCTCTTAGCTTCCTCATCAGTGACTCTGTAGTCTTTAAACTCCTCTTCAATTCTTTTTATCAGAAAACGGCTGTCCTCCAGGGAGAAGAACGGAGCAATGAATTTTACCTGATATCTCTTCAGGGCATCTACATTATTCCGTATCACCTCCGGATAGGAGGTGACAATCGGGCAGTTATAATGGTTTGTTACATTCCGGTACTCCTTCTTCTCATAGACAACGGAAGGGTAGAAGATCGTCCTAATTCCCTTATCAATCAGGTCCAGGATATGTCCGTGGCACAGCTTAGCCGGATAGCAGGCTGATTCTGAAGGTATCGTCTCAAGCCCCTTCTC
>JAEYQV010000100.1 GCA_023409835.1 Bacillota bacterium | reverse complement strand
GCGGACAATTTATTGTTCGAATATGACATACAGCATCAAGATGTGTCTCTCAACCTGTGTGTGAGGGAAGCGTAGAGGGCTTCTTGCATCACTATAGCTTAGTGCGACAGCCCCAGAAGCAATTTTACATAGCTAATGCTGTTATCTTTTGTAATGATGATATTAAAATAACCACCGGCTTAAAGCCGGTGGTTATTTTATTTACTCTGCCCTAATCCAGGCAGCCATAAGCTACCGCCCGAACTCTTAGATGGTGATAGAGCTCCTCGTTGGGTCTCATGTTATGCATATAGGCAATGGATATGCCCTCCTTCGGGTCAGCCTCTGCCCAGATTCCCGAACCTCCGGTCCATCCGAACGCTCCTATGGAGCCATTGTGATTTCCTGCCGCCGGATCCATGAGGGTTCGAAATCCCAAGCCATAGCCGTAGCCTGCCAGATAGGTACAATGGAAGTCTTTTAGCTGAGTTTCATTCAGATAATTCGTTCTCATCAGATCCACCGTTTTACGTCCCAGATAACGTTCTCCCTGATAGGTACCCCCATTGGCCATCATCTGCATAAATACTGCGAAATCCTTCGCACTGGACAGCAGGCTTACTCTGGCTCCCTCCGGGGTATACTCAGGAAGATGGCCGGCATCATGATCCGCCGTCATTTTAACAAAGCTGCCGTCTGGACGTTTCTCATAATCACAGACAATCTGAGCTCTGTTACGTTCATTTATATAGGTATCGGTATCCTTTAAGCCCAGTGGCTCTATCAGTCGCTCATAAAATAAACGACGCAGAGGTTTTCCCGTAACTTCTTCCACAATTGCACCGGTTATCTCACTTCCAAATCCGTATAACCAATGGGTTCCCGGCTCAAATAATACCGGGACCTTCGAAATAGCCCGGACCTCTTCCCTAAGGGTTGCCCTTTGGGTACCTTCTATGGAAAGGAGCGCCTTGCTCATGGCAGCGATCACCGGCTGATCTGAATTCACATCAGGAAACATACAGTAGGGCAGACCACAGGCCATCGTTACCACATCCTTGATTGTGATCGGATTCTGAAGCGGCACGATTTCCAATTCATTGTTTGCCCGGACCTGATATTTCATCATGTGCTTCCATTCCGGCAGGTACTCAGAAATAGGGTCGGATAATAGAAAGCGCCCTTCCTCATACAGCATACCTACGATTGCATAGGTAAAGAGCTTCGTTGTAGAAGCCTGGCGAAACATCGATCCGGCATGGATCGGCTCCTTCGCTTCGATATCCGAATACCCGGCATACCCCTCGTATAGAATTTCTCCATCCTTCATGATGGTACAGGCACATCCTGGTACAGTCTTCTCAGCAAACTCCTTCATGAGCCGGTCCATATTCTTAAAATCAGCCATTATAACTCTCCCTTCCTTTGTTATATTTTTTAACTAATGCTGCTACTACTATACTTATTTCCTTCTATCCCTTCCTAAGGAAGATATTATCCTTTCTTCAATGCCCAGGGAATAAAATGCCGGATTGCCGTATCCCACACCTTCCATTCGTGGGCACCTTCCATCTCCTCATAATATATCTCTATCCCATTGCTTTTTAGGAATGTCAGGTATTTCCGGGCGCAGTCATAGCTAAAATCCTCCGTACCGATGGCTGCGTACAATCTGGGCAGATCAAGCCGGTTCTCTATCGCATGTGTTACCATGTATCTGGTGTCATTCTTCGTACCCAGCATCTGTTCAAAGCCTCCCCATACCAGGTTGCATACCCCTTGGGGATCTGTTTTGGCATGCTTTGCAAATTCCCCTCTCTTCTCATCAAAGATCTCCTCGATGAAGGATAGCCCGCTGATATTGGCAGCTGCGGAGAAATACTCCGGATGGTCAAAGGCCCATTTAAAGGCTCCGTAGCCTCCCATGGAAAAGCCGGCAACAAACCGTTCCTCCCGTCTGTTCGAGATGGGAAGAAAGCAGTTTAAAACCATCGGTAATTCCTCGGTCAGATAGGTATAATACTTGTAACCGTGAACCATATCCCCATAGAAGCTGCTGCCTCCGACCTCCGGCATGACTACCGCTATGTCGTTCTCTTCGGCATAACGCTCGATGCAGGAGTAGCGGATCCAGTCCTGTGCATTTCCGCCCCCTCCGTGCAGCAGATACAGCACCGGATAGGGCTTTCTCTCCTTACTGCTGTCATAGGGTAATATGATGTACACATTGGTATGAAAGCCCAGACTCTGTGGCAGAAAGCTAAAATGAATGAGTCCCATCTACTTCACCTCCTCTTCCCTGGGCTCCGTAATTCCCATCCATTGAATAATGTACTTCAGCCAATGATCCCAGAACTCCCAGGTATGACCACCCGGACCCTCTTCATAGACAAGGGGAAGACCGATCTCCTCCGCATACCTCTTAAAAGAGAGCGTTCCTTCATAATAAGGATCCTCCGTACCACAGCAGCTGAATAAGCGGGGCTTTTGAATATCGGCATCTGCCAGCTCCTTCGCCAAATGCTTCAGATCATTTCTGCTGCCCCGGTAATCCTCCTCCGTTCCGAAGGCCTCCAGTGCCGGTCCGACTGCACGGCCGCGGAAGAAGCCCATCTCTGCCACATCTCCCACACCGGACATTCCTGCCCCGGCAGCAAAGAATTCCGGACAATTCAATACCCATTTCATAGCGCCGTGAGAGCCCATGGAATTCCCAACCACATAATGATCCTCTCTCTTCTCCGAAAGAGGGAATACCGCCTGCATAACCGAAGGTAATTCCTTCGAGATATAGTCAAAATACTTCTGTCCGTATTTCATATTGCAATAGAAGCTGTTCTTCACCTCCGGCATAACGACCGCAAAACCGCCCTCCTGCCCATAGCGTTCAATCCCCGTATTGCGGTAATAAAAGGTACAGTCATCGGAGCCACCATGTAAAACATACAGTGTCTTGTACTTTTTATTCGCCTGATAGAATTCCTCCATCGGTCCCTTAGAGCTCCACCGACTGTAGGTGGGTAATACAACCGAAACCCGAACCTGTTCCCTCAGTACCTGGGAGAAAAAAGTATAATTGATTAATCCCATATCCCAATCTCCTCATCACATATTTTTAAACGCTTACTTAAGCGAATCGCTTCAACCCCCGGTCTAACGTTATTTTCACATCATATCCCTAAGTAAAAGGCTCTGATATCCTCCAGATATTCCGATAATTTCTCTTTATTCATGCAGTAATACACCCGATTGGAGTTCACTTCTGTTTTCAATAGACCAAGCTTCATTAAAGCACTCACATGATAGGATATCGTTGCCGTAGTCAGTCCAAGCTCCAGTGCAATTTCTTTCCCATAGCAGGGCCGTTTTGCCGTCATCTCGAGAATATCCACTTTACTCTTGTCGCAAAGCAGCTTGCCAAAATTCACAATATCCTCCGATTCCATCTTACGCCTGTCGGTGTTGAAGCGTTGGTCTAATAGTATGCCAAGGCGCAGGACATTGATTACCTTCTCATCAGCCTGGTAGGATAAGCTCACATTAAACGGATAAAATATCATCGGCATCAGAAGGATATTTATATTCTTATCCCATGTTACCTTGAGCTTTTGCTGTAGTAACTCTATGATATCGTCTTTTTCCTGTATCCTGATCCAATAGTCATAGAACTGCTGCTCCAGCTCGGCTATCTGTTCACTGAATTCCTTCTCCAGCAGCTCAGTTACTTCCTTCAGAATCGCGGCAACCTCATCAAAATATTTCTTCTGATTATGAAATATCTGCAGTACATCCCATTTCATATCCTTATGGCAGGCTGCTTCATCCAGATATTTCAGGAAATCCTCGTAAGTATGTAGTCCTTCGACAAAAACACTATCTTCCCCATTAATATTAATAAGCTGAGCATACGCCTTTATTCTGTCCTCCTCTTTCAGATCCCGGAACCGCTCCTCATAGGTTAACAGCTTATTATCACTTTTCTCGTACTCCCATAGAAATGCAAAGG
>JAEYQV010000010.1 GCA_023409835.1 Bacillota bacterium | reverse complement strand
GAGCATTGTTTTGTCATGCTGTCAAGGGCGGCGTTAGCCAGCCAAAAACTATATCTAGCAATTTTCAAGGTTCTGAATGAGCCTAATTTTCTGGCTCAGAGTTTTCATACGTTACTTTACACTACCCAATAGACATTCTAATGTTACAATATTATCTTAATGGATTACCATACAAATTACCATGGTTTATCTCATGATATTTTTGTACTACCTTAACGACCAAATTACTATACTACTTTTCCCAATAGCAATCCCGATTAACCATCCTTCGTAATCCTACCCGAAAGATTAGAACTCTATTAAAAGTCTTAAAATACTCCCGCTTGGCTTGACAGCCCAAAGGAATATGCTATATTATAGTAAAAATTATAAAAAATGGAACACGGTATATCACCCGTGGATGCTTAAGGCGAACCTAAGCAACACAGATTTACCCCTATGTCTCCATTTCTTTAGAAAGGCATGGTAATAAGTATGATCATCACAACAACACCTTCTGTAGAAGGAGAGATAATAGCAGAGTATCTTGGGGTAGTATTCGGAGAGGTTATCTCCGGTGTAGATTTTGTAAAGGATTTTGCCGCAGGCTTATCCAACTTCTTCGGAGGCCGTTCCGGGACCTATGAGGAGGAATTAATCCGTGCCCGGGAACAGGCAATGGCAGAAATGGAGCAGCGTGCCCGTTCTCTCGGTGCTGATGCTGTGGTTGGAGTAGATATTGATTATGAGGTGCTAGGGGCAAATAACGGAATGCTGATGGCTACCGCTTCCGGTACGGCTGTCAGATTCCGGTAGGGAGCTGCTCTCAATTACGAAGTCAGATGAAACGATTCATCCTTTTACTTATCAAGAAGAATAAGGGGTTCGTATATGACCATTCCTGTCATCAGCTGATACTGATAAACGGGCTTCCGGTCATCTACGATCCCCTTATATTTTATCCTTCTTATTCCTTGCCTCTCCTGATATCTATTTTTTATAACAAGGCCTGATATACCATCATGGAGATGCAGACCAGCAGATACAGAACCGCCCCCCCATAGAGAATATATTCTCTTTTTCTCTCCAGCCGGATTACTCCCTTCTCAAGAAGGATACCCTTATAGTTTCTGGCAAAGAGGGTTATTCCTATGATAATGAAAGCCAAAACACAGATAGAAAATAGCGTTAATACATATAAATTGCCGGAAAGCAGTACTAAAGGAGCTATGATCGAACCGATAGAATTTATTATCATATGTAGGATAACGGAATAAACAATGGTATTGGTACGAATTGCGATATAGGCAAATATAAATCCAAGTGTTGTCGCATAAAAAAACTGGGAGATATTTAAGTGGAACATACCGAAGGCCAGACCGGAGATCAGTATCGCAGGCAAATCTCCAAACCTGCGCACTTTATTGAGCAGGAATTTTCGAAATATCATTTCTTCCAGGATGGGCGCAATAATCACCGCATATAGGATGGTCAGAACTATATTGCTGCCATACAGCACTTCTTCCAATGGATTAATTACTTCACTTCCCTTTATTTCTGAGATTACAAAGCTTATAATGATTCCAACCAGATTGGATAAGTACATGAATGCCACACATACAAAGAACATCCTGACAAACTGGGGGCCTGTTAGCTTAGCCACTTCACCACGTTCTGAATCGGGGAGCTTACGGACAATGAAGATAAATACAGGATAACCGATCCCCACTACGGATAAAGCAGATACGACAATCGTAAACCAGTCCGAAGCATATAACTTCGACAGGTATTGATGGGCAATCACACCAATAAATAGCTGGAAGCCCAGGGTGGAAACCAGCATAAAAAACAGTGCCCACCACACTCTGCTTAATACTTTCTTCGGTATAACATCAACCTCTTCCAAACTTACACCTCCAAATAGATAGATATTATATTAGCTGTTGCTTGCAGAACATCCCGGTATATCATTCCAAACCGTAGTTCATCAAAGTAATTGCGTCCTCCCATCTGCCCGTAGAGGAGGAATTCATGACTGCACAGACAACCTCTCTTCCGTTTTTACGCCCTGCAGCTATCAGACATCTGCCTGCCATTGTACTGGTACCGGTTTTTAACCCAATACAGGGTGAATAATAGCGCCCGCTGTTTTTTTTAATCAGTGAGTTGGTATTATTCCAGGTAACATCCTCTCCACTTGGAAAGATATTACGAGAGCTGCTTTTCTTACATATCTCCTGTATTGTCTCATTCTGAGCTGCCGCCAATCCGATCATTCCCATGTCGTATGCAGTCGTATACTGTCCAATCGCATCATATCCATCCGGTGATTTAAAGCAGGAATTGATGGCTCCCAGTGCTTTAGCCTTCTCGTTCATCAACCTTACAAACTCCCTGACGGAATCCTCCCGGCAGGCCATCTCCCTGTTTAAGACTTTCCTTCCTACATAAGCTGCCATCGCATATGCGGCATCATTACCGGAGGGAAGCAGCATCCCCTCCAGGAGATTACGGATCGTCAGAACCTCCCCCGGTGACAGATAAGCCCGGGTGGAATCCCTGGCAATCAGCTTAACCTCATCTCCGATTCTTACCTCCTCGTCAAGACGGCACCAATCAAGTGCCACCAGGGCAGTCAAAAGCTTGGTAGTACTAGCCGGAAAAACAGCAGTTACCGGATTCTTGTAATACAGTACTTCCTTCGTCTTAGCGTCAAAAAGTATGGCGGCCTCCGCATCCACATTAAGGTTGGGATTATCAATGGCCAGTGCCTGCTCCAGCATCGTATCAGATGCCATGGCCGGAACATAAGCTTCATAATCTACCTGGCTACTATCTACAATCAGCTGACAGACCTCCGTCTCTAAGACAGCTCCATTCTTAATATTGGTGGCCAGGGCAGAAGCCTGAATATTCTCCTCCTCCAACCCTCCGGCAACCTCACCGTCCCCCTGGGAAGCATCCTCTGCTACATCGTCCGGAACGGGAGAAGTCCCTTCCGCCCGGTTATTTTCGCTGTCCTTCGTACCGGTATCA
This sequence comes from Bacillota bacterium, assembly GCA_023409835.1. GTDB lineage: Bacteria > Bacillota > Clostridia > Lachnospirales > Lachnospiraceae > Mobilitalea. Next base: position 10,550 of record JAEYQV010000010.1, on the reverse strand, counting down.
CTGGGGTTTGTAAACAGCCAGAGCTCCTCATTTGCAAGGTCTTGTTCACCGCTTGATTGATTATCCACCTGAGCATTCACAGAATCAGAGGAATCCTTCTTCTGAGTATGATCCTCCGTAACGGTTTTACTATTCTGATCAGCACCTGCATCGCTTCCGTTTCCTGCAAGGATGGTAGCACCATAAAATAGTACTGCCATAAACAGACAGCAAAAAATCAGCAGGCCCGCAATACTCTTCTTGTTCATTATAATCTCCTTCGATAACAGAATACTCAATCAGTAAAACGGGGACGTTATATATCATAAGTTAACGTCCCCTGTTTTTCTCTATTCTAATATTAATATCCTTAAAGTGCAATATTTATCCATCATTTAAAATCAATATTTACAGAACCTATTCCACCGTCAACCTTGATGGAATGCTCCGCATTCTTATCCTGATTTTCCTCGGAAACCTTCTCCCCATTTACTCGGATGGTTCCTATTCCCGAATCAAGATTGAAATTATAATCCTCTTTACTTCCTGTTAACTCCAGATCAATATCGCCAATGCCGCAATCAAGCTTATTATCACCCTTTAATATGCCATTAAGCTCCATATCGCCGATACCGCATTGAATATTTGCATCGATAAAGTTGATATCGGCTAACTTAAGGTCACCCACTCCTCCGTCAATCCTAACCTTCTCTGCCGTTAAGTGTTCTCCCTTGATATCGCCTACTCCGGCATCAATGTCCAAGTAATCTGCGTTCAGCCTGTCAATCTGCAGATCGCCCGCACCGATTTCCAGCTTTGCTGTCTCTGCAAGGAAATCCTCCGGCAGATATATTGTGATATTGGATTTATTTCTGCCAAAACTAAAAATGTTAAACCAACGGTATTTCTTATCCTGCTCGGAAATAAACAAGGTACCGTCTCCGTATACCTCCGCCTGAAAGCTATCCAGAACATTCTCCGCCTCCACCCGGAAGCTGTCTCCAACCACGAGATACATATTGCCTGTAGCATTACTGATGTCCAGGCTTTCCACACCGGTAAAATCACTTGAATAATCAATTCTCTTCTGGTTATATCCGAAGGATGAGTTCCCGGTAACCGCAGAGATGACATTGATCACAACTCCTGCTATCCCGGAGATGATGCTGACTGCCAGAAGTGCCGCAAAAGCCATTGCTACATATTTAATTACTCTCTGGTAGCTACTCATTTAATATCGATCCCCCCAAACATACAGGTGGAGTTCAGATAAATTACAGGTGCTCCAGGAGCAACCTGATAGCTTGTTTTATTACTGACACCACCAAAGATAGGTACATTGTTCACCTTAATCTGTACTCCATGCGGCACAAAGATGTCAATTCCACCAAATACAGCGGTTGCAGTGATTTCTACATCACCGTTAATAACCGCATCCCTGAGATCCAGCACAACTGCACCAAAGATCGCATTCAGGTTAGCTCCTGTAAACTGATCCGTAATTCTTACATTATTACTGGAAAATATAGCGCTGTAATCCCTTTTACCCGCAGTACCTGCGGAGGCGGTATAGTCCGTGCCTGAGCCGTTCGTTGAATGGGCTCTGCGTTCCATATGAATTCGATGGTAGCTTCCCTGGAAAATAATTCTAATACCGATCAAAATCAGAACGGCCGGAATAATTAGCTGCCATACGCTGAAATTAATATCGATGTAATAGGCTGCCAGAAGCATGATACCGATGATCAGGCCTGTCGCTGAGCTGATGCGGATACCGTCCCGGATCAGGCTGACTGTACACGGGATAATGATAAATAACGTCCACCAGCCCTCAAAGAACGGATCAAATACCCACAAATTTAGTACATCTCCTGCAATCCCGACTCCCAGCACGATAAATAAAATACCCCAGATTGAATTTGATAGCTTATTTCTCATTTTCACCCTCATTTCTACGCTGCCATTCAAAAACCCAAGCCTGTTGTGCAGCGCTGACACAAGCTTGTTAAGTATGAGCTTTTTAGTATCCTCATATCCCCCAGGATGTTTGCTGATATTCACAAATATCTGGATAAATTATGCTTTTATCATACTGTATCCCCAATGGTTTTGCAACAGGAAACTGTGAACTCTAATTCTTCTAATATGCTCTTAATCGCAGAGTAATTACTGGCGGATATCTTCACTGTGGTAGTAATATCGGTCCGTATCCCGGTCAAAAACATTGATGGAATGATTGACCCTGATAAAGGTTTCACCGCAACGGATCAGCGTATTCTTAAGCATCAGAACCATTTCCTCTGAGGTAACCTCGTTATAGGTGGTCTCGTATTCTTCTCCCTCCCTGCTATTTCTCCAGGGCATAAGCTGAATCGGCCTTGGAACATCAATGAAGATGTTGTCTGTAATAACCGGGGACTTCAGCCCGCTGGCAAGAATAGCCCGATCCGTTCCGATTCCTCCTGCAACCTTACGGATCTCATTACCTTTGATTACCGGGGATATCCAGTTCAGAATTCGGATGGCATCGGAAGCCGTATCGGAGATCCTGTTATCCAGTAGCTGTATGTTCTCATGGTATTTGCCCTCCGAGTATTTGTGGGTACCGACGGCACGTTCCAGATCATCGAAGGTATTACTTTGGATCAGGATGTCCCTGTTCGGGGTCCTGTCATAGCTGGTCCAGGGCGCAGTAAAGCCTCCGGTATTCTTATCGGGCGTATCGAGATTAATCGCTTCCTTGATTCCTGATGCGGAAGCCTTGTGGTGGAGAAAGCTGTTCTTCTCAATTGTGATGTTCCTGGAGGCATCCAGCTCGATAAAATGTCCGCTGTACATATTCTGAAAGGTAATACCGGAGATTGTGACCTCCGTGTTATGGCAGAGTACGATTCCGATTGCATCCTGTATATAGCTCAGGTCAATGACCGCCTTCCCTTCCCCACGGATATGGATATCTGTCTCTCCGTTATATCCGCTATAGGCTCCCTCTGTCTTCGACTTGGAGGGTGCTGCCAGCTGAAAGATGGATTTTGAACTTACCAGGTCATCTATTCCGGTCTGCTCCGTTTTTCGTATCGTAACTCCATCCTTAAGAAGGATGGTAACATGGCTCGGAACATACAATGCATTGCAGATCTCATAGGTACCGGCCTCCAGAGTAAGGGTACCGCCTCCGGTCCGCTCCAGCTGTTCTAAATACGATCTGAGAACATAATACTGTCTGGATACATTGTTATAGGTACTGTAATTCAGGAAGGCATTCTGAAACGGCTGGGAAGACGGTGATACGGTAAACTGTGTTGCCGAGGGATCGTAAAGTTCCCATTTCTCCGTATTCAGGGTAAATTCATTATAGGTCTTGTTATAGCGGATAATATATTCACCCATGTCCTTCAGGCTGTTCTCCTTCATAGCCGATATACTACTTTCGCTGAGAGAATTGTAGGTGATAGGATAGCTGTCTTCATTTCCGGTATTCTTCCAGGGCATGAGCTGAATTGCTCGATCTGTCCGTGAGAATTCATTCCCGGTAATCGTCGGATTCTTTGCCCCGCTCACCAATACTGCCTTCTGACTCCCTTCCGGGTTTCTTATATCCGAGAAGCTGTTCTGCTTCAGAATACAGCTGTCCCAGTTCAGGATTCTGACCCCGTGGGAGGCTGTCTTAGTAAAGGTATTGCTTAAGATACTAATATTTTTATGATATTTCTTATCCGTATATTTCAAGCTGCCGATTCCCCTCTCCAGTTTAGAGAAGGTATTCTCCTCGATTATTATGTCACGGCAGACCGTCTTGTCCTCCTTACTCCAGGGATAGGAAAAGGCCTTCGTAAGTGCATCCGGTACCTCGATTGCTATCGCATACCCTGTCCCATCTGTAGAGGCGATATCATTATAGAATACATTCTCCCTGAGGGTAATCGCCTCGGAGGCCCCCAGCTTGATAAAGCTTCCCCCGGACATGTTCCTGAAGGTGATTCCCTGAATCTTAATCCTGCTGTTATGCCCCAGAACAATTCCGGTACAGTCCTTCGTATAGTTCAGATCAAGGATCGCAGTTCCCTCCCCAAGGAAGCTGATACCACTCTCACCGTTATAGCCGGCTGCCGCCGCGGTTCTGCCTGCTTTACTTGGTGCGATCAGCTGGAACATGGACTTGGCCGGTGAAAGCTTCGTGGTTCCCGTGTCATTGCCCTTCACAAGCTTAACTCCGTCCTTCAGACGGATGATGACATTGGAAGGGATATAGAGCGTATTGGTAATGGTATAGGTACCCTTCGAAAGAATCAGGGTTCCGCCACCCTCCTTCTCCAGCAGTTCCAGATAGGATCGGAGCATATAATACTGTCTGGTTTTACTGTTATAGGCAGCATTGGTGATATACTTGTCCTTATACGGAGCACCGGAAGCCTTTACCGTATACGTCTTTTGCATTGCGGCTTCCGAATGATCCGATATCAGTAGAATCAGAACAGCTGTTAGGATGAGTCCGGCAAGGAGCAGATACCCCGGCCTTCGATGCAGTAGCTTATTTTGTCTCATCATATGTAATATCCTCCTATAAGCTCATTTTATAGCACTTTATGCTAAAAATCCATAGGGAATATCCATAGGGAACCTCCCTATGCTCACGTCCCTGATACCTCCGGTCACCGTCCATCAGAAGCCCGAGCGGAGAATATTAAATACATTATAAATATCTATAATTCCATAGCCCCAGTCCCGATTCGGATACTGCAGTCTTGGATTACGTTTCGCACCTCGGATCAGATAATTCTTGATATCTACAGTATTAACTCTGGCGTCATTACCTCTAACAATCCCCCATTCCAGCAGCATGGCGGAAATACCTGTCGCATGTGCAGCTGCCGCTCCGGTTCCGGTCACATTGTCAAAGCCCTGCTCCAGTGTAGGAGCAGTAATATTCACACCCGGAGCTGCCAGATCCGGCTTAATATCATTTATTCTTGTAAACCCCTTACTGGCATTCTGATAGAGGGTAGAATTCTCCGGATTATATGCCGTAACTGTGATCGGTACCAGTGCATTGCCGGGCAAGGTTATGGTAGTATACGGATTGGGTTGGACGAAATAGGTGTTCTCGGAAATAAAATCGTTCATAGGAAGCCAGATATGAAAGCTCCCCGGCAGATCACCCCTGCCATAGACCTGAAATGTCCAAACTCCTGCTGTCGGTTTATGAAAACGCATCAGAATTAGTTCGTCCCCCACCCGGGATTCAATCATGAAATAATCGACGTTAATATTAGTCTGCTCAAAGATAAAATTGATTTCCCTGCTGACCCTTAACCCCTCCGTAATCCTCGGAATATATTCTCCTCCCGGAGAGGTAATATCGATGGAATAGGTACTAGGTGCTGCTCCCCATAGCTCCATTGCGAAGTCGCTCTCATTATCTCCTACATTGAGCTCAACCGTATTATAACCAATCGCCGGATCAATTGTACCAAAATAATGTCTTCTCATACTTCCCTCATTACCGGCAGAGATTACGATGGCAATTCCGGGCAAGGCAGCTAGAACCGTTATAACTAAGCCCAATACTCCTCTTCCGTCATGAGACCCCCGGGAGGTCCCCATTCCGATGCAGATTGCAATCGGCATTCCAAGTCTTCTTGCTGTAGTAATAAGGTATTGTATTCCCCATATGATATCATTTTCCTGATAGGCCGGAACATCCAGGGGAATGGCAAGCAACTCTCTTATCACCGGCTTTGCCTGCTTCAGCTTCACTACTAAAAGATCTGAATCCGGTACAACTCCGCTGAAATTATTTTCCTCGGATTCTGAGCCTGCCGCAATCCCGGCAAGTATCGTACCGTGTCCTAGTTCATCTTTGCTCGGAACGATATCATAGGGATTCTCACTTGCCAATGCCCGGTTGATCTGGTCGGCATCATATTCGGTACCGTAGAAGGTCCCTTCCGGATAACCGTTCTCACTATCTATCGTCTGATCCCATAGGGCTGCAACCCTACTTGTTCCATCATTCCGTCGGAAAATGGGATTCGTATAATCAATCCCCGTATCTACGATTCCTACCAGCACTCCGCTTCCTCGAAGGCCGAATGCGGGTGCCTCCCTAATCCTTATTACGCCGGATACCTCCAGGCTTCTTATACTTTCCAGACCGTAACAGCTAGGAATAGCCTCATAACCGATTTCTGCAATCGTGGCAGAGGAGATCTGGGCTGCGGGAACATATTGGACCGCATATCGGACATTCATTATATGCACCGAATTCTCCCGATATGGTTCAAGATTTGCCTCGTTTCCATAGTACTGAATAAATAAATCCACATAATCGTTACTGGTTATTTTGAATCTCTCCTCCGAAGTCATCGTGATACCTTCTCTCCTAACTTTCTACTAATTCTGTCCGTATTACATCAAATACATCAAAGATATTTAAAATACCATATCCCCAGTCCCTGTTAGGATAATCAGCACCCTGCTCTCTGGTTGCACCCCGGATAAAAAATACCTTCATATCTACTGTACTCATATAGATATAGTTTTTCTTAACAATACCCCATTCAAAAAGCATTGCAGCTATCCCTGCCGTATGAGCGGCACTGGTACTGGTGCCGCTCACCTTTGTAAACCCTTGCTCCAGTGTGGGACTGGTAATGGATACACCGGGAGCTGCGATTTCCGGTTTGATTACTCCGATTCTGGTATAGCCCCTGCTGGCATTCTGATACAGGCTGTCATCCACGATGTTATAAGCTGTAACTGTGATCGGCGTCCTTGCATTCCCCGGTGTCAGGATCGTAGTATAGGGGTCCGAGCGTATGAAATAGGTATCATTAGAAATAAAGCCGCTCATCGGCAGCCAGATATTAAACCCCAGGGTTCCTTCTCCCCTGCCATAGATACGAAGCTGCCAAATGCCGGGGGCCGGATCTGTAAATCGGAACAGGATTAACTGATCTCCACTCTGCGATTCTATCATTTGAAAGTCCAGATGAATGATCGTCCTCTCAAAAATAAAGGATACGATCCTGCTTTCATCCAACCTCGCGTTGATCCTTGGTATATACTCCCCACTGGGTGACAATATATCTACGGAATACACATTCGGTGAATCGCCCCAAAGCTCCATGGAAAAGCCGCTCTCATTATCAGCTACGTTCAGTTCAACGGTATCATAACCTGTGTTCCGGTCCACCATTCCCCGATAATGCCTCTTGGCATTTCCTTCATTTCCTGCAGCTATCACTACCGCTGTCCCGGCATGCTCCGCTTGCAGGGACAGGTATCTGCTCAAGATTCCCCTTCCGTCATGAGCACCCTGAGAGGTTCCGAGTGAAATACAGATCACCAGCGGTCGGTTCAGATGATCGGCCATATCAATCAGATACTCTACTGCAAACATGATATCGTTTTCTTGATAGCAGAGAGCCTCCTGGGGTATGCGGAAGAACTGTTTCAGATAGGGTTTTGCCGGTTTTAACTTGACCACGACCAGCTCCGCTTCTGGTGCAACCCCGTAAAAGTCGCTTTCAGGGACTTCATTTCCGGCAGCAATTCCTGCCACCATCGTACCATGTCCATTCTCATCCCTGGACGGTACGATAGTGAACGGGTTATCGCTTCTGAGTGCTTCATTAATCTGTTCCCGTGTATATTCAGTCCCGAAGTTTATGTTTGCCGGAAATGGCCCGGTCTGAATTGTTTGATCCCAGATTGCGGCAATTCTTGTTGTTCTATCCGCATATTGGAATATCGGGTTCGTATAGTCAATACCTGTATCAAGAAATCCGATCAGTACTCCCTGCCCCCTCAGATTAAAGTTTGGAATATTACGTATTCTTGTTACCCCGGAGGCTTCCAGGCTGGCCTGACTAATCAGTCCGAACAGGGATGGCGTAGCGGAATATCCAAGCTGCCGTATGATATCGTCTGTAATCTGGGAGACCGGGACATGAACGACTGCCTGGAAGAAATTAATGATATTGACCACTGCATCCTGAAACTGATTAAAGACTGACCAATCGCCACCATATTCAATTAACAGATCCGCGAAATCATTGCTGGTAATCCGCGCTCTCTCCTCCGGTGTCAAAACCGTCTCGTTAGTCAAGCTATCCCTTCTTCGTACTATTGTTATTCTATTATATTTTGATGCTGTTAAATTTATAATTGCATTCTGTATAATCTTAAAGCGAACAAAGAGAAGCTTTCTTTCACATTCGTAGGAATTCCTGTTTTCTTTGCCTTAGGTTGTGTGTGTAGGATTACGAAGAAATGTATCCCTTATCCTACACCGGACTGTCTGCCTGTGGCAGCCAACTGCCAATAAAAAAGGCTGCAGAGCCTGCTATGGTGCCGTATCGGCGTTCATAACAGGCTCTGCAGCCTATATTGTTCATATCCGGGTCAAACCTATGCCAGCTTAGACTTAGCCACCTGAGCCAGAGCTGCAAAGCCTTCTGCATCGTTGATTGCCATTTCAGAAAGCATCTTTCTGTTAATGTCAACCTGTGCCAGCTTAAGACCATACATCAGTTTGCTATAGGATAAGCCGTTGATTCTAGCAGCGGCATTAATTCTGGTGATCCATAAGGATCTCATATCTCTCTTTCTCTGCTTTCTGCCTGCGAAGGAAGAGGTTAATGCTCTCATAACTGACTGTTTTGCTACTCTATATTGTTTTGATCTGGCACCTCTGTAACCTTTAGCCAGCTTTAACACACGGTTGTGTCTTTTCTTAGCGTTTAATCCGCCTTTAACTCTTGCCATTTTTTATTCCTCCTTATCTCCTATCTCTTACAGATATGGTAAGATCTTCTTCATGTTCTTTATATTAGTTGCATCCGTCATAGCTGCTTTTCTGAGATTTCTCTTTCTTTTAGCGGATTTCTTCGTTAAGATATGACTCTTGTAAGCCTTCATTCTCTTTAACTTACCGGTTCCTGTTTTCGTAAAACGCTTCGCTGCTGCTCTGCTTGTTTTTAATTTTGGCATGATATTTCCTCCTTAATAAATTAATACAGTCTTTGGGCCGCAGGTTATCTGCAGCTTTCCGGATTGCTGTTTGTTTTAGTATTTTAACGCTTCTCTGATAAGAACATAATCATACTTCTTCCTTCGAGCTTAGCTTGTTTCTCAACGATTGCGACATCCTGAAGCAAGGCGAAGAAGCTATCCAGAATGACCTTGGACGAACCTGTATGAGCCATCTCACGACCACGAAAACGTAATGTAACCTTCACCTTATCACCATGGGTGATAAACTTTCTGGCCATATTTGCCTTCGTGTTTAAATCATTATCATCGATGTTCGGTGATAAGCGGATTTCTTTCACTTCCGTAACCTTCTGTTTCTTCTTGGCTTCCTTCTCTTTTCTAGCCAGCTCATATCTGTATTTTCCGTAATCGATGATCTTGCAAACCGGCGGTTTTGCTGTCGGCGCTATCTTAACAAGATCCAAGTTTGCTTCTTTCGCAAGCTTTAACGCATCCTTTGCCGACACGATACCGAGTTGCTCTCCGTCCTCACTAATCAGGCGAACTTCCTTATCCCTGATTTGTTCATTAATCATTAAATCGCTAATAGTACTGCACCTCCATAGGTTAAATCACTCATTAAAAGTTTCTGCCACGGTAATAGCCGGGCTCTTTTGCTGCATATTCTGAAACCAAATGAAATAATCATCGTTTCACAGAATAAAAAAGGTGGATAACTAAGATTATCCACCTACAGGTTCATTCACATAATTATCTCATAGTCTGAAATAAATAGTTTCATGTATTGACCCGTTCACAGTAGATTATTCTACGTTAGGGGTGAGAGATGGATACTCTTCTTTCTTGTGCGAATACCTTCAAAATATTCACAGCGAACAAATTATAGCATATTGTACAGTTGATGTCAAGCCATTTATTTCTACTATACGTTATCTTGGTTATCTTTCATATATTATCATAAAGTCTTATCTTTCAGGTATTATCATCAATGTATCATCCGTATAGTCCATCAATAATATCATAACAAGTTTATTAGATCATACCCGTTTAATTATTTCATTAGTGCCTTATCAAGTACCTTTGATATCGCAGTTCCGATGACAAAACAGGTACCTGCCTCAATAAGGGCATTCATTCCCACCATTGCTATGATAAAGGCAAAGGCATTGGTAGCTCCGCTACCTGCAACATACTGCTTGCTGAATTCCCCATTATTATAGAAGAATAATATCAGAGTGCTCATAAAGAGAATGGTATTTAATAGCGGTCCTGTCAGATTGGTTACGGCAAAGGCTATATTCTTCTTATTATCCACCCTCCTCAATCCAAGGAAGACCAGTCCCGTAAGCCAACCCATAAGTATACGCGGCAGCAAGCACAGAATAAAGGTAAGTACCGGATTAATTCCTAACAGAAATACTCCAAAGGGGTCTAACCCAAAGCACCTTATAAAGCTTGTTATTCCAAAGACTGCTCCTAAGATTGCTCCGCTTAAGGGCCCCAAAAAGATTGCTCCGATTGTAACCGGAATTCCCAACAGGGTAATCGCCACCCCCGTTACCTGAATATAGCCC
>JAEYQV010000005.1 GCA_023409835.1 Bacillota bacterium | reverse complement strand
CTCCATGCCTTATTATACCATATATAGCTATAAATAGCTACAACTAAATACATAAAATTTGACAAAAAAATAAGCCTATATCAAGGCTTACAGAGATTTTTTCTTTATTTAGCTGTCAAACTTCCGGCTGCCTGGTTGTCTCTCGGAGCTTAAGCTGAGAAGGTTACTTCGATAAAAGTGGTTGAATAAAGACAAATATGTAATATAATGTTACTCATAGGAGGTTATCGGAATGAATATCACATGTTCATGATTTCCAACTGTTTACCGGATCGGAGAATCTGAAGGCCCAGAAGTTCTATAAGAGAGTCGGCTACCGAAGATTTGATGATATTCTTTATCGAAAGAGGGACTGGTGGAAGAAGGAACAAGGGGAACAGGAATAATATATGGGCCGGTGATAATGAGTTGCTGCTAACCCTTAATATCGGGAGAGATGATTATATTCAGAGATATTTTACTTATAAAAAAGTGGAAACAACCAAAATGCGGGCGTTGTTTCCACTAATTTTTATATCGGATATTCAGCCGTCGTCAGCCGGTCTGACCGGAGGCTACCCCGTATCCATTACAGCCCATGGGAGGAAGACTGGCTTAGAGAAACGGTAGGGGAGGTAATGTTATTAGAATTTAAAGGTATGAATCCTCTCCTGCAGCTGTGTTGATAATTGCTGCAGCTCCACTGCTTGTTGTGTTATCTCATCCATAGTAACTGTTATCTGCTCTGCGGAAGCTGTTACCTCCTCCGTGGCGGAAGCTGCTTCCTGTGAGATGGCAGATATATTCTCTATCTGGAATACAATATTATTCTTATGCTGTGAAATGTCATCGGTGTGATGTTTTATCTCGGAGATACTTTCCGATAGTACGCGGACAGCTTCGATGATTTCATTGAACAGATTCTGAGTCCGGTTGACGAGAGTAACCTGTTCTTTCACATTATGATTGGATACTTCCATGGCCTCCACGGATAGCTCCGTCTTCTGCAGAATATCCTCTACAATATCCTTGATTCTCACGGTAGAAGCTTTTGACTGCTCAGCAAGGTTTCTGATCTCTGAAGCGACCACAGCAAAACCCCTGCCGCTCTCTCCGGCTCTGGCAGCCTCAATTGACGCATTCAGTGCGAGTAAATTTGTCTGTGAAGTAATCATATCGATTGTATCGGAGATGGCATTGATATGCTTCATGCTTTCGTTGGTTGCGGAGACAAGCTCGGAGACTCTGGAGGTGGATGCCAGGGTACTGTCCGTGCTCTGCATTAAGACCTCCATGTCCTCAAGACCCTTGAGTGTAAGCTCTCTTGCATTCTTTGATAAATGATCCATGGTCTCGTTTGAGCGTTCAATACCGGTTAATTTATCAGCTAATTCGCTAATGCTGGAAGCGCCTTCGCCGGCATTCTGCGCCTGCTCGGTAGCTCCCTTTGCCACTTCCTCGACGGCTCTGGTTACTTCGTACAGAGAAGCGTTGGTCTCCTCCGCCATATTCGCCAGAGCTGCAGACGTATCCATTACAGTGGTGGAGGCTTCGTTTACATTCCTGACTAATAAGGAGATGTTGCCTGCCATTTCATTAAAATGGTTGCTTAATAAACGAAATTCATCCTTGGACTGAAGCGTTACGGTGGTAGTCAGATCACCCTGTGATAACCTGTCCAGGGCCGACAGAAGAGTGCGGATATTCTTTGAGATCGGACGACTGAATAGTACGGATACAATTACGGAGGCAAAGACTGTAAACATTGAAATTATATTTATTGCGGTCATAATTCGATGGGTATCCGCGCTTAATTCCGCATCATCCATGCTGGATATTATCTTCCAGCCGGTCAGTTCACTGGTTTCAAAGCTGGCAAACCTCTTATCACCCTTATATTCATAAGTTGTGAAGCCCCTATGATTTCCCTTTACATCATCCCATAGGGAAAGAGTGGTAATGGTATCCGTGCCAATCAATTCCCTCTCGGGATGTGAGATTAAGTGCCCGCTTTTATCTGTAATATAGACGTATCCGTTATCCCCTACTTTAATGTCGGACAGAGAAACGGATAATGCATTGAGCTCGATATCCATACCCGCCACACCGACTAGTGTCTCGTTGTTTTGTACTGCCATGGTCAGGGATATTACCTGCTGTCCGGTCGCTACATCCACATAGGGATCTGTTATGATGACTTTTCCCGGATTCTTTACTGCCTGTATGTACCAGTCTCTCTTCCTGTGGTTAAAATCATCGGGCAGCTCCAGCTTGGGATCCGTATAGAACATACCACTTTCGGTGCCCACATAGATGTTTAATAATGACGTATCGGTAGCCTTAATGTTTGCAATCAAGCCCTTAGCGAATTCAAAGTAGGTGCTGTTATCCGCTGATTTGACGTTAATATCATTGGCCAGGATCTGCATAATGTTCGACATCGCGGTAAAATAATTATCGATTCCCCTTGCAATCTCATCAATGGTCTGCTTACTCGTTGTCTCTAATTTTGACCTTAAAACCTTATGAGAAATCGTATAGGATCGATATCCTGTTATCAATACAGGAATCAGGCTGACAGCGATCAGCATGGCGATCAGCTTCGTCTTCAGTGTAAGCACTCTATTTAGTTTCCGCATATATAGGTATCCTCCGTAGTGAATAATTAGTAGCTAATACAATACAATAAAAAGGTATCAATGTCAACCAAATGCTGGACAGCTCCCCAATATTCCGCTAATTGCACGGTATATAAAGTGATTTCATGGAATATGTATAAAAGGTGTTTAAAATACTACCTGTATGCATGTTTGTAATTATATGGTGAACATGGTTTAATTTGGATTAATATTATTATGCGGTAAGACAAAATTCCTTATGGTTGATACGGAAGGAACGCAATTTACTTATTGAATAGCATGTGCTATAATCTGTTTCAGGAAATGGCTGAAAGGAGAGTAAATGCACCTGATCCGGTGTGTTTATGATAGGAATGAAAAATAAATTCAGAAATAATATCGAAATTATCTTAAAGGGCTTTATTATTGGTTCGTCTATGAGTGTTCCCGGTGTGAGCGGCGGAACAATGGCGATCCTGCTGGGTATCTATGATAAGCTGATCAGCTCGATCAGTAATTTCATGAAGGATATTAAGGGTAACACTATATTTCTCTTAAAATTTTGCTTAGGCTCCGGGTTGGGAATCGGCAGTCTCGCCTTTGTTATCCGCTGGCTGCTGGATCAATTCCCGCTTCCCGTATCCTTCTTCTTCCTGGGAGCTGTTATAGGGGGGATTCCTGCTCTTTATAAGAAGACCAAGGAAGAGAAGCTAAAGGTTTCCTCCGCAATCTACTTCCTCGTGGGGCTGGTTTTGGTTATATCCATCGGTTTTATACCGACGGGTAATTTTGATATCGGAAGCGGAACGGGATTTGCCCATTATGCAATGGTCTTGGTAACCGGTATCATCATTGCTTTAGCGCTGGTGCTTCCCGGTATCAGTACCTCCCATATGCTGCTGGTGCTTGGTATGTATGATACGATGATAGCAGCGATAACGGAGTTTAATGTGGTATATATCGGAATTCTGGGCATCTCGACAGTGATCGGTATCTTCCTGATTACAAAGCCCATTGAATGGACAATGAATAAATTCCCGCATCAGACCTACTGCTTAATCATTGGCTTTGTCCTGGGCTCCACCTCAGAAATCTTTAAGGATAAGATTATACCGGCAGTGCCGGACAATGCAGGTGTCACCTGGTGGACTGTATCCGCCATAATATCAATCATTACGTTCATCCTGGGCTATCTGGGTATTATATCCCTGTCCAGATTTTCGAATGACTGATAGAATGTAATTGGAGAACAGAGATGCATCTGATAATGGAGGTACAGCTTAACCGTAGAAATCCATAGGAATCATAGAATCTATAAAGTCCATAAACTATAAAATCCGTAAAATCCATAAAACCATAAAATCCATAATATACGGAAAGCCCTAGAGTGCAGAAAAAATGCGCTCCGGGGCTTTCCTAATGCTATGGAGGTACCTGGTTATACTCAATGCCAATTCAGTCCTATGATCTTAATGTACTTAAGACCTTCTCCAGCTCCAGCATCTGCTTCGGGGATAAAGGCCCGAATTCCATGGCTTTGGCATTCTCCTCCACCTGCTTGACGTTCTTGAAGCCGGGAATCGGGATGGTACAGCCACTCTTAGCCCAGATCCAGGACAGTGCACCCTGGGCTAAGGTTCTACCTTCACTGGTCAGAATGTCCCGGGCGGAGTCCAGATAGCGTAAGGCCTCCGGTGTCGGTTTTCCGTCGCGGAACAGCGGCTCCGTCCAGGCATGCCCGGCACCTCTTACGTCCTCCTTATTCAAGGTAGAGGTCTGATTAAATTTACCGCTTAACAGGCCCATCCCCAAAGGGCTCCGGTTGATGCTTGCCAGGTTCCTGGCTTCACAGAGCTCCAGCAGTTTTTTAGAATCCTCAATAATATTCAGGCTATGCTCGATGGTACTGCAGTTCTTGCTTTCCGAGAACAGCTTAGCACCTCCGAGCAGGTCCGTACTCCAGCCATAAGTCCGAATCTTGCCCTTATCCACAAGTCGATCCAGAGTCTCGAGGATAGAGTCCAGCTCAGAAATGCTAACTTCCCAGACGTGCAGCTGATACAGATCGATATAATCTGTTTTGAGCCTTCTAAGGGATGCATCGCAGGCTCGCTCAATATAAGCCGGAGTTACATTATAGCCCTGCAGTGTTTTCGTTGCTTCATTCCCGAGATAACCAAATTTAGTGGCGATTACGATCTGGTTTCTTCTCTCCTCCAGAGCCCTTCCGATTACCTTCTCACTATGTCCGATTCCGTAAGCGTCAGCGGTGTCGAGAAAGTTGATGCCAAGCTCCATAGCTGCATGGATCGCACGAATGGATTCCTCATCCTCCACCTGGCCATAGCCGTCAATCCTTCCGTCCATATAGAATTGCCCACCGATTGCCCAGCAGCCAAGTCCCATAGGACTTACTTCAATTCCTGATCTTCCAAGTTTTCTTCGTTCCATAGAATAACCTCCTTATAATTTAAACAACCTACCGTTTGGTAGGATAAATCATGAAAAAAAACAACGGCACGAATTCAATCAAAGGGTGGTAATGAAAGAAAGTGTGAAAATAAAAGCAATTATCACACTGAGAAAATGGGAGTACTAGCTAACTTTCACACCCTCCCAGAAGATGCGGAAGCAATCCTCCATCTCCGTTCGGCTTGCAGCCTTATCCATCAGGTCCGTAGATAAGCCGATACAGGTTAATACATAGTAATAGGACTTTGCCATATGCTCCGCATTCAAGGCCCGGAGCTCCTTCCTTCTGATTCCTTCTTCCATAATTACGGCAAGCGCATGAATAAAGGAGCTTTCCACATCAAGGGTGCTCTTTATAATCTCGTCTCTCATCAACTGCGGCGGAAAGTAATAGATTCTATTCCAGAAATCCATACGGATATTATTATCATTATATTCCAAATAATTTTCATAGATAGATATTAGGCGCTGCTTCGTTGGGAGACCCTTCGTCTCTGACAGAATGGCCTGTAAAGCATCCATATATTCCAGAAGTATCTGCTGAAAGAGTGCACGGAAGATATCCTCCTTACTTTTGAAATGAAAATAAAGGGAGGCTTTATTAATACCGACCTCAGCAGCCAGCTTCTCCATCCGGGCACCTTCATAGCCATTCTCAGCAAAGCTGCGGAGCGCTGTCTGAAGAATTCTTTCTTTTGTTGCAGAACCGTTTCCCATGTGTAGTCTCCCATATCATTATAATAATCTACCAACTGGTAGGTAAATACATTATATGCCATAAAAAGTGAACCGTCAATTCATATTTTTAAAATCTTCTTGTTAATATAATATTTGGACTGGATATTATTGTAATTTTGTTTTATAATAAATGTACTAATTAGCAGGGAGGAATCTATGAAGCATTTGAAACGATTATGTAAAGTAATGGCTCTTATGATGGTTCTTACCATCCTGTCACCGTCAATATTGCCATTCCATACAACAGCTGTAGCGGAAGCGGCAACCGTGAAGCTGAATAAGAAGAAGCTGACTCTGGTGGTAGGCAAATCAGCGACCTTACAAATAACCGGCACGAAAGCCAAGGTAACCTGGACATCGAGTGATAAGAAGGTTGCTACCGTTACCGGCTCCGGCAAGGTTACCGGGAAAAAGGAAGGCAAAGCCACCATCACCGCAACCGTAAATAAGAAGAAATACAGCTGCGCCGTAACTGTTAAGAAGCCGGCTGTCAGCTTTAAAACACAGGAAGCTTTACTTGGAAAGATCAAAATCAAATATCCGGAGAATTGGACGAATACTGTTCTGTCAGAAGATGGTAATAATGTCATGTCCATGCTTTACCCCAACTCAGTCGATATGGCGACCGGAACCTCGAATATAAGCCTTGTAATCACAGAGACAGGTGTTCCCAAGCCTGATTTTGAGGAAGCGAAGAAAACCTTGGAGAGCAATTACACGGCAGAGGACCTTGTGGAACAGCTGAATCTTGGTGTTGATGTTACAATATCGGAGATTAAGACCAGCGAGTTCAAGGCTGCTTTGGGTTCGGCACTTGTTATGGAGTATACTCTGAGTTTTTCTGTACAGGGAATGGAAGGAACAATGGCTCAGGTCATCTATGCATTGCCTATTGATAATTACTTAATAGTATTGATCACAACCGATATCGGGGACGGTAAAGCTCTGGGTCTCAAGGATATTGCAGAATATATGGTTAACTCCATCGCGGTTGTAGAATAATAAAGCGACAGTAGCTTCCGGGTCTGAATGAAAGGATATCCTTAGGTTGGATTGCCTCCGACTTAAGAATGCATTTTCATAAGGACCCGGATTTTTCATGTCCGCAGCAGAAGGCTTCCTGTCTGTCATTTTCAGCAGACCTACCTATCATTCACGATCTACGATTATCCTTTAGCAATAACTTACAATAATCAGCAATAAAATCAGAAAAATATTACATTTCATATTATTGTAATCTGTATTATAATAGAGAAAATCCGGTAGAAGAGGGGCTAGGATCCATATTTAGTTGAGGGGGATAATACATCATGAAAACCAAATTAACAAGGTATCTGCTGCTGATGATTGCAGTACTGTTCTGTATGTCAGGCTGTAAGAAGGAGAATGCCGCAGAGACCGAGAAGATAAGAAAAGGAGCTCCGGCCGAGAGCAAATCATCGGCAGAGAAAGCTAAGGAGGAAGGTGATAAGGAAGAGGTCAGTAGGGGAGAGAGTATCAGTTTCTCTTTGACCGACTCCTTCTATTCAGGTGATATCGACCTGGAGATCCTGGGTGGTTCTCAGGGTAAGATATATTATACAATCGATGGTACAGACCCGGACGAATACCAGATGCTTTATGAGAAGCCGATCAGCCTCCATGCTGGGGAAGAAGTCAAGGTGGTAAGTGTCAAGGCAAAGGCCTTCTACGAGGATGGAAGCCAGTCGGATACGATTGTACATACTTACTTTATCGGGGATAATATCGAAGACCGGTATGACACGATGGTATTCTCAATAACGACGGACCCATATAATCTATATGACTATGAATACGGTATTATGGTGGAGGGTAAGCTGAGGGAAGACTACATTAAGGAGCATCCGGGGGAAAAGATCGATCCTCCGGCTCCGGCGAATTATAATCTTCGCGGCAGAGAAAGTGAGCGGGAGGTATACCTTGAGGTAATCGAGCCGGACGGTACCGGAATCGCTTCACAGGCAGCAGGAATCCGGGTTTATGGCGGATGGTCCAGAGCCAGCCTCCAGAAATCACTTAAGATATATACCCGGAAGGATTATGATAAGGAGAATAATAAGCTACGGTATGAATTCTTCCCGTCAAAGCTGACCTATAACGGTAAACCGGCAAATGCCTTCAATCGTCTTGTACTGCGAAACAGCGGGAATGATAATGGCTTCGGCTTTATCCGTGATGAACTGTTCCAGACGCTGGCAGCCCAGGCCGGCTATGCAGATTACGAAGCAGTTCGTCCCGCTACCCTATATATCAATGGGA
>JAEYQV010000097.1 GCA_023409835.1 Bacillota bacterium | reverse complement strand
CCACTAATGTCATCCTCAGCTCAGGCGCCAGGCTGCTGCTTGCCTATTCCTTAAGAATTGCAAGACGCAAGGGTTATAATCTGAAGCATGTCATCCTGGTCGGATACAGTCATGCGGCAGAAAGCTACATCGACCGCATATTTGCCAATCCTCAATGGGGTTATTATATCCATGGTATCCTGGATGATACAATGGAAGTAGGTACTATGTATAAGAAGATTCCAGTCATCGGAACCCTGCAGCAGCTGGAGCATTTCCTTGCCAGAATGTCTCTGGATGAGATTGCAATTACCTTAAGCATCAAGGAGTATGAGAAGCTGGAGGGTGTGGTTGCTACCTGTGAGAAATCCGGTGTCCACACCAAATTCGTTCCCGATTATTACAAATTTATTCCGACAAGACCATATACCGAGGATCTGTACGGCTTACCGGTTATTAACATTAGAAATGTACCGCTTAGTAATACGTTTAATCGTCTGATCAAACGATTGGTGGATATCATTGGTGCATTGGTAGCACTGATCATCTTTTCTATTCCGATGCTGATTGTAGCCCTTTTAATAAAGCTGACCTCCGAGGGACCGGTGATTTTCTCGCAGGTACGTGTCGGCAGGCACAATAAAACCTTCAAGATGTATAAATTCCGTTCCATGAGACTGCAGAAGGAAAACGAAGAGAAAAAAGCCTGGACCACCAGCAGCGATCCCAGGGTTACCGGAATCGGTAAGTTTATTCGTAAGACAAGCATTGATGAACTACCACAGTTCTTTAATATACTGAAGGGTGATATGAGCCTGGTCGGTCCCAGACCGGAACGTCCTTATTTCGTGGAGAAGTTTAAGGAGGAGATACCAAGATATATGATCAAGCACCAGGTTTCCCCGGGATTGACCGGATGGGCTCAGATCAATGGATATCGCGGAGATACCTCCATTCGTAAGAGAATTGACCACGATCTTTACTACATCGAGAATTGGTCCCTGGCTCTGGATTTTAAGATTATGTTCCTTACTATTTTCAAGGGCTTCATTAATAAAAACGCATATTAATCTATGAAAAATCGGATTGTCTGCCTGTGTCAGCCAACCGCCAAAAAGACCCGAGAAGGAGTTTATCGCTTCCTTTCTCGGGTCTTTCATATATAGTGAGGGTTGTTTTACCGATAACCTGAGTTTAGTTAACAGGTTCTCAAACCTCTATTTCTTAATCAGCTCCAGTAAACGTACGGTAGCTCTGCCATCCGGGGAACTGAAAGTATTCTCCGTAAAGCTCCGGAGCTTATCCGTATCAAACCGATTCTCCCGGATTACAGCCGCCGCCTCCTCCGCCTGATGAACCACAGGACCGGGTACATAGTCCTTATAGCTATAATAAAAGCCTCTGCCATGGTCTGAGAACTGCTCCAAATCATAAGCAAAGAATACCATTGGCCTCATCGTCAGGCAGTATTCAAATATGATGGAGGAATAATCCGTAATCAATACATCCGAAGCCATTAATACGGCAGTCAGATCGGACTCATAGGATAACTGACAGACCCTGGGCGGCAGCTTCCTGTCAGTACAATTCTCCGCAATAAAGGGATGGAGCTTAAGTCCCAGGTAACAGTCCTCCGGGAGCCCCTTCTGCAGGCGCTCCAGATGGTTGAAGACCTCCGGGCTGCCATGCTCCTGATCCCGGAAGGTAGGAGCATACAGAACCAGTCTGCTTGTCTTTGGAATATTATATTTATGATAGATGGTTTCCCGATCCGGATTATAACCGGTCTTTCTGACTCCATCGATCCGTCTAAGCATCTCATCGGTCTTCGGTAATCCAATGGCATAGACACTGCTCTCGCTGATTCCAAAGGTGTTCGCATAGAGCTTACGAATCTCCTCAGAATTAACGATCAAATGGGTAATATTTTGGTTTGCCTTCTGCTCTAATTCCTTCAGCTTACCTGTATTAACGTCCTGCCCGAACTTCTTAATGGTACCGGTTCCATGCCACAGCTGAATAACCTTCACATTCTTCTTAACCCTGATATAAGCGAAGGGAAGGAAAACATTATCCATCAGAATAATCTGAGCCCTGGCAAGTTGGCAGGGTTTTTGGAGGAAGAAGGATAGCAGGCTTCTGATACTCATGAAGCCTTTCACTCCCAGGGTATCCTTCTTAGTGATATAAGAAAACGTATAACCCGTCTCCTGCTCCTTCAGCGCTTTCACCGCAAGGCTGACATTACTGCCCTCTCCGTCATCATGTGTCATGATACAGAGCACGCTTTTCTTACGGATGGATAAGGGCCTACATAGGTAATACATCAATGCAAATATTCGATATCCGATGGTCTTTAGCATATCCGCTCTCCCCTAGACTTCACGTTCCAACTCGGACCGGTTATCCTGCCGCCCGGGTTAATGTTTTACTTCATGATATCTTCGATCAGGCTGACTACCTTCTGTGCCGCCCTGCCATCATCCGCATGGTTATATTTCTTCACGAAGGCATCATATTTCTCCTTGTAATCCAGGGCTTCATAAGCTTTCATTGCCTGAAGCAGCTCCTCGGTTGTTTTAACCACCGGACCCGGGGCCTCCTTAAGGAAATCAAAATAAAAGCCTCTGAGCGTATCCATATATTCCTCAAGATCGTAGCAATAGAACAGCATTGGTCTCTTGAGGAGACTATAGTCAAACATAACGGAAGAATAATCCGTAATCAGCAGATCCGAAACCAGATACAGCAACGAGATGTCATAGCTCATATCATAGGACCTTATAAAGTCCCCATACGGACTCCAATCCACCTGATCCATAACCAGATAATGATATTTCACAATCATTACCGTATCCTTATCAAGCTCATTTTGTAGCAGGGAAAAATCGATTCTGGGATTAAACTTATATCTTCCCTTCCCGTAGAATTCATTATCCCGCCAGGTCGGAGCATACAGAATAACCCGTTTATCCAGCGGCAGACCCAGCTTTTCCTTCAATGCAAGGATATCCTGCTCATTATTCTTAGCAAACAGGACATCATTACGCGGATAGCCGATCTCCAGGATATCCTTGTCGAAAGCAAAGGCTCTCTTAAAGATCTCGGTGGAATAGCCGTTCTGGGAGATCAGATAATCCCAGGTTCTTGTATTTTCATAAAAGTTCTTCTTATAATCCTCAATCCCGGTCTCTCCCGCCATATAGACAGTATCCAGGTCAAGCGCAAGCTTCTTCAGCGGAGTTCCATGCCAGGTCTGGATATAGGTGCAGCCGGGACGCTTAATGATGTATTTCGGCATCCTGGAATCACTGACCCAAAGACCGGCAACTGCGAACAACAAGAAATACCGGAAGCGGTTCCTGCGAATTTTTCTGGCCGACCCCGGTATCATGGTTTTGACATCCTCCAGGATGAAGTAACAACGGAATTTCCGGTCCAACCCCTGTCTTAACATTTCCTCATAAATTGCTCTGGGATTCCCGGTATAATTTCTTCCGAGATTACTCTCAAACAGGATAATTTTCCTGTTAATGGGTAATATTTTGGCGCAGAGCTTATAGCCGTATAGAACGACCTTTTTTAACATATGCCCTTATCCTCCATGCACCTGTTCAAAAGCCGTTATTGCCAGCTGCTGTGTTAGCGGCTGTGAGCACTGATAAATTCAGCTTATCGTCCAGGATGTTATTTCTGACTAAGCTTAAGATCCTGCTTAATCTTGGTCGTAGAGATTCCCTCCGTCCTCGGAAGATATACCACTTCACAATATTCCTTAAGAAAATCAAATTGACCCTTCCAGTCATCTCCCATAACAAAAATATCAATCTTATTATCAACTACATCCTGAACCTTCTGTTCCCAGGTATATTCAGGGATTACCTCATCTACATATTTGACTGCTTCCAGTATAATCTTTCTGTCCTCATAGCAGTGATAAGCGGTTTTATGCTTGATGGCATTAAACTCGTCAGAGGACAATACAACTACCAGGTAGTCTCCTAGCTCCTTCGCTCTTCTTAACAGGTTAATGTGTCCTACATGCAGCAAATCATAGGTTCCGTACGTAATAACTTTCTTCATTTAATTAACCTCCATTATCTGCGGAGACCAGCCTCTTACTATCCTTGGTCGTCCCCTGTTTATCGGGAGCATCCCTTTAAAGGGATATTGTCTCCAGTCATTATTATATCTGGTAATCCTCGGATTTATTATGCTCCGCTCTGTCCGGCCGGTTCTCCGGCAAGCCGTCGGTCTGAACCGCAGCTTCCTTCCCTTCAGCGGCTTGGTCCTTTACTGCAGCGGCTTGTTCCTTCCCTTCAGCGGCTTGTTCCTTTACCGCAGCGGCTTGGTCCTTTTCCTCGGGAAGAGCCGAGCCTTCCTGGATCGCCGGAGTTTCCTCCGTTATCATTGCTCCTGCTTCCTCTGAAGCCATCGCAGTCTCCAAGACAACAGGCTTTTTCTTCTTTTTTTTCTTCTTAGGCTTCTTAGCCTTGGGCATATCTGTATCATCAATCATGGATTCATATACAGCACAAACCTCTTCGACCGGTCCGTCCGCAATCAGTTTTCCCTTATCCAGAATGATCGCCTTGTTACATATTCGTTTAATTTGATCAATGCTATGGGATACGAAAAGAACAGTAACACCCTGATCAAACATTGTCTGGATTCTCTGTTCACTCTTCTTACGGAATTTGGCATCCCCTACGGACAGCACTTCATCGAGAATTAGAATCTCCGGTTCCATAACCGTCGCAATCGAGAAGCCGAGGCGCGCCTTCATACCGGAGGAATAATTCTTAACAGGAACATGAATGAAATCCCCCAAATCAGAGAATTCCACGATCTCATCGAACTTCTCCCGGATAAAATCCTTAGGATAGCCTAATATCGCACCATACAGATAAATGTTCTCCACTCCGGTGTATTGGGGATCAAAGCCTGCTCCCAGCTCCAGCAGCGGGACAATCTTTCCTTTGACCGT
>JAEYQV010000013.1 GCA_023409835.1 Bacillota bacterium | reverse complement strand
GCTCTGCTGCCGATATAGCTTCCTTCTTAAATTCCACTGTTCCGGCATCCAGCTTAGACAGCTTTAGCAGAGAGGTCAGAAGCCATTCCATCCGTTTCAGCTGCTGCTTCAGACTTCTTGTAAATTCGATCCGCTTTGATGCCTCTAAATCATTCTTACTTAATAGCTCTGCCATAACCAGCATGGAGGTCAGCGGAGTCTTCAGCTGATGAGAGATATCGGACATGGCATCTCCTAATTGTTCCTTTTCCTTTCTTAACAATTCTGCCTGTTTGGAAAGAAGCAGGGTTACCTTATAGATATCGTTCTTCAGAATGCTGAGCTCTCCCTCCGTGTTGTCCCTGATGTCCAACGAATAATCCCCTCCGGTAATCCTTCTTAAGTTTCCGGAGAGCTCCCGGATATCCCGATACCGTTTACGTGTATATATAACGGCCAGCGTAACCAATAATAGGGAGACCAGCAATAGAAGAACTCCTGCTATGGGGTCCACAAAAAAGGCAAGGACTACCCCTGCCATAATTACAAAGCTCATCAGCAATAACATCAACCAAAATTCTTTATTTCTAATAATACTAATCACCCACCTTATATCCCAGACCTCTTATCGTCTTTATGATGGTAGGATTCTGGGGATCATCTTCAAGCTTCTCCCTAATTCTCTTAATGTATACGGTCAGGGTGTTATCATTAACAAAATCACCTGCCACATCCCAGATTCCCTCAAGCAACTGGCTCCGGGACAATACCTGCCCTTCATTGTTGGCAAAGGTAAGCAGCAGCCGGTATTCCAGCGCGGTAAGAGCAACCTCACGGCCATTCTTATAGACCTTGGCATCCAGGGTGTTAATCCGTAGATGATCGATCTCTATGATGTTGTGGGATGAGCTCTCCTTACGGTATCGTCTCAGAACCGTCTTAATTCTGGCAGTCAGCTCACGAATTCGGAAGGGTTTCGTAATATAGTCATCCGCCCCCATCTCAAGTCCCATAACAACATTGACCTCCTCATCACAGGCAGTCAGTATGATAACCGGTAGATCCCATTTGGTTCTGGCCAGCTTGCAGAGCTCATACCCGCTACCGTCCGGCAGGGTAAGGTCAAAGATGCACAGATCGATCTTCTGCTCGGATAACGCCTGTTTTCCATCGGCAACCGTATGGCAGAGCACAATGGCATAGCCCTCCTCCTGAAGGGAATACTCCAGACCCATTGCAATCGTTTTATCGTCCTCAACTAATAATATTCTCAAAATACCACCTCATCTACTGTATTCCCATTAATAGGTCTGATTGTAGCCATCATACCCTTCCATCTGTTCATCACCAGTTATTCACCGCATGCTCTGCGAAGGAATATAGCTTCTCAATCTTCAATTTGGTCCCATCCTTTAGTACTGCTGTTCCGGTAAACTCACCAAATATCTGGTGGCAGCAATTATCCACCCATAGAAGCTTCGTCTTCGTGGTCCGATCATAAGAAGGTGACAGGGTTAAATCCAGCATTCCATCCGTATCATAAAGATGCCAGGGGCTCATGTAATCTGTACCCAGATCAAATTTCACATCACCGAGCTTATGTATCTGATCACCATAGAACAGGATGTTTTCAGTTGCGTAGGAGGTATTACCGAAGCCGGTTCCCAGGTTAAAGCCGAATATAGTTCCATCCACATAGCCCGTACCGTTACTCCAATACCATTCATTATGGAAGGGCCAGACACCCCTGCCCCAATCCAGTAACCCAAAGGAATTGTCCGGACTAAACTGATAATGCTTGTCTTTATACTGTACACTGCCCTCAGCAGTCATACAGTTTATCTTATGATTGTAATAAAAGGCCTTGGGGGATTCGTCAAAGGGTATATTGATGACAAGAGCTTGATCATTCTTTCTGGTAAGACGGATATTCGCTTGAAAGTCCTTCCACTCACAGGTCAAATGTCTTACGTCCCCCTTTACCTCAAATCGCATTTTACCTGCTTTTTTCTCATAGCTTAATACCTGATCCTTCTCCGCATTCTCCGGCATATGCAGGGAACCGAAAGGAAGGACGAGGAAGGTTCCCACCTCAGCAAGCTTTACTCCCTGTATAAAGTCAAACAGCATAATTCCTACCTGACCTGCATAGGCAGCATGTCCAATCGTAAACTGCAGGCACATTCTGTCATCTGTAACCTGGTAGAAATCCCACTCCTTTATTCGAAGCGGTGATGCCTTAATTGCCTTTCGATCATAGGTTAATATACTCCTTGTAGAATATCCCGGTATCGGTGACCCCTTCCCGTCAAGCACCGGTCCCGGCTGTTCAAAGCTTCTCTGCATCCCCATAGAATCTCCAATCCGCTCCTGCACCTTAGTATTTAAGGTGTCAGCACAATATTTGCATGGTGAATAGTTACCGTCATCTCTTACCTGTATAAATTCATTATACCATTAAATGAATTGTTTTGCAGCAGCTACCGCTTCCTTCAGATTAGCAGCAACACAGGTCGGCGGATAAGCTGCTGCCAGCTTCTCGTCCTGATAGCTTCCGTTTTTATATATTCCTGTCGTCACCAGAATATTAGCTCTGCACCCTGCCTGGATTCCTGCACCGATGTCCGTATGCTTATCCCCGATCAGAACAGAATTCTCCAGACTAAGCCCAAATAACTCCCTTGCCTCCAGTAGAAGGCCCGGCTTTGGCTTCGAGCACTCACAGCCGGTGTAACCGGGTGGATAATGCTTGGTATCATAATGAGGACAATAGAGGATTGCATTGATACGCACACCCTCTGCAAATAGTCGCTCAAGCATCAATCGATGAAATACCTTCATTTCTTCTTCACTGTACCTGCCGAGAGCGATACCGGACTGATTGGTTATAATAATAATGTAGGCTTCGGCCTCGGAAGCCTCCCGAATAGCCTCCAGTGTATCGGGAAAGAACTGCATATCCTCTGCCCGGTACGGCATCACTGTATCTACAATAATTGTCCCGTCTCTGTCAATAAACAGTGCCTTGCTATATCTTCTTTCTCCTAGATTTAAGTAATCTATCATTTGTAACTCCCTCCGTAGCTTCCTGACTCTGCTTATGAGAAAGCCTCCGGACCGGCAGCATTCATCTGTCCGTCCGGAGGCTTTGCAGTTAATCTGTTACTGTGATATTACAGAAGGCTCTCTTTCCGTTGGAAGCAGTTGCTACTATAGTTGCTATACCGATCTTCCTACAGATAATCGTCCCGTTCTCCACTGTTACAATGGAATTATCCGTGCTGCTCCAGGTGATGCTCTGATCCGTAGCGTTATCTGGGATAATGGTGACATTCAGCACCCTGGTATCTCCAACCTTTAAGTCCAGTGCCTCCGTCATGCTGATGCTTTCTATGGTAATTATCATCGGATTCGATGGTGCAGTCGTAGGCGCAGGCGTCGGATTTGGCTTTGGAACAGGTGTCGGCTTCGGTGTCGGCTTTGGTGCCGGTTTCTTTGATACTGTTATTGTTATCTTAACTGATTTATCTCCTGCACTGGCAGTAACCTTACAGGTTCCAATTCCTTTTGCAGTTATCTTGCCTTTTGAATTAACTGTTGCCACCTTCTTGTCGGAGGATTTCCATTTTACCGTATTTTTCGTGGCATTTTCCGGAGTAATGGTAGCTTTCAGCGTATACGTTTCACCCTCATACAGAGATACTTTGGATTTATTCAATGTAAGCTTCTTTACCGGAATATCCTGTACGGTTATGCTGCAGGTATCGGTGACTGCTCCGTCGTATGTCCTGACGGTAATTTTAGAGGTTCCCTTCTTAATTGCAGTGACCCTGCCGTCATCGTTCACTTTTACGGAATCCGGATTACTCGAGGTAAAATAATATAATCCGGTTGCCTTGGAGGGCTTCAGAGTAGGCTGAAACGTATAGGTTTCACCCAGTTTAAGGGTCTTGCTGGAGGGTATATTGATGGAGGTGATTGGGACATATTTACCTATTTCCATCTGATAGGACCTGCCTCCATAGCCATCATCACCGTCCGTACTTACAATAATCGTATATTTACCTGCACTGAGCTCTTTGTTCAGGTTATAAACCATAGTGTTATAATATAGCTGCCCACTGTCAACAACTACGCCCTTGCTATCCTTTATCGTTACCTTGATCAGGGTCTGTTCGTTGCCGGTTATCTTTAGTTTTAGATTCGTACTCTTTTTAAAGTTGATGCTGTAATAATCCTCTGTCTCGTCAAAGGCCAGTACACCGGGATATAAGGTATTATTCTTAATCACTGCCGCCGATTTGGAATCGTTATTCCATCCGGTATCCGCTGATTTAATCTCTCTGAACTTCGTATCAATCCGATAGCTGCCATTGTTGTAGATGATCGGATTTGATATCTCCAATCGATATTTTCTGGGTCCGATATATACCTTGTATTCTGTAATGGAATAACCCTTCTTCTCATCGTACATTGCTTTTTGCTTAATCCGTTGCTCACCCGCAGCCGCATACAATTCGGAGCGAAGCTCATCTTTGACGTATGCTTTAATTGTTATTGTCAGATATCCTGTGGCTGTGGACTCAAACTCGTACAGATTGGCTTTACCATCCTTCAAGGTTCCATCCTTTGACTTTCCCAATACCAGTTTTGTGACGGATTGCTCCTCAGTCTCCTCCGCAAATGCCATGACCGGTATTAGGTGAATCGGGATCAAGAATAGAATAAATAAAACAATCGATAACCTCTTTTTCATACTATTCCTCATTTCTACACAGTTTTTTGTGTATCTCAAGCTTGCATCGAGTGTTTTTGCACCTTGCAGCACAATTACAAACTTGCAGATAAATATTTGCCTTATTATACCATCAATGTCTGTATCTATCAATAACCTGTCTCCAATCGGAACAAATTAGGAAATTGATAAAAAGGCAAATTGCATAATCAATAAATAATATTCACTGCAACAGAGATAATATGACTATCACTATGTTAGGAAGGAGGTTATCCTATGCCGGAAAATATGAGTCATTCCAGTATCAATGCAACGCCAAATAGTGACCAGCCCGGTATCAATTACCCGGGAGATACTAACCAGACGGGTAGCAACGCACCGGATGCTATAATCCAGAAGGGTAGCAACGCACCGGGGGACAGG
>JAEYQV010000085.1 GCA_023409835.1 Bacillota bacterium | reverse complement strand
AGTATATTCTGCTGAAAGCAATGGAGCAGTATCCCAGCCTTATAGACTATGACCATTGCGGGATTTATGCTTACTACAAACGGCTCATCAGCCAGGGTAAAAAAGAGATTCTTTATTTACCTGTTTTATGTAGTCTGTGATGCAACAGATGATCTATAACTTATGTATGAATACGAAGTATATTCTGCTGAAAGCAATGGAGCAGTATCCCAGCCTTATAGACTGCAACCATTGCGGGATTTAAGCTTACTATAAACGGCTCATCAGCCAGGGTAAAAGGAAGAGATTTTAAAATGAGCAGATAATTTATCTGCTCAGGCTTTTAAGTGCTTTAATGAATGTCGTATGGATTACTCAGTTATAGCTTGTTCATAGGAGGTTACCTTGCGGACGGTGAAGTGCTTTGAGAGTTCTTTGGTCCACATATCCATCTCACCTTCAATGTCGTTTATCTCGTTCATGATGAAGGTTACGGTTTTACAGCTGGTTTTGGCCATTGCCGGGATAAATTCGTTAAAGCCCCATTCTACATCAGCTTTCTCATCCTCGAAGCCATTACGGGCATCCACGACCAGATTACTGCCGGGATTCTCCTGCAGAAGCTTTAGGGCAAAACGAACGGGATTACGGTAATCCTCATAGCAACAGAACCTCTTCCAGGTCAGGAAGACTACCTTATCCTCAAGATTATTACGGATGTGGCAGAATTCCGATTCAAACTCCTGTGGATTCGCCGGGGTATTTACGTTTTCCATATCGATATCTCCTCCTTTTGACAAAGTAAGTGCTCCTCTAATAATATTAATACTATTTATATAGATAAAAGCACTTTTTAGCTATAGGATAATAATCCCATGCTTGTATTCGTTCAGAAGTGGTGTTTTAAATTTTTCGTATACAGCCTGATTATAGATATGGGTAGCAAAGATATCCTCAGAGAGCATCTCTTTACCCAGTGGATCCAGCTGTTGATCGGCCTTCGCGAGCTTCGTTATAACAGGGATATTGCCGAGGCTTGTTATCGCCTTCAGAAGGTGGGAGGAGCTGCGCCGGAGGCCCAGAACCCTTGCATAGAAGACATAGCCGTTCTGTGTATATTCGCGGAGTGCGGCTTTTGTAATATTCAACAGCAGGTGGGTAAGTGCCCGGTTAATTCTTGTATGGGTAACATTTCTGGTTTTTATTTGCTTTGAAAGCTCTGAGATGCTGAGATAAGTATCTCTGATATTGGTGATACGGTCAGCGAGATCTCCATTGATATCGACATATTCCGTCAGGGACTGCTTATTCTCTGCCAGGAGCTTGTATTTGAGAATGGGAGAAAAATCCTCCTCTGTAATGGGATATGTTCTGAGGTATTCCGAGGTCAGCTTATCGTAGACATCCTGAGGAACACTGTTACGGACTGCCATCAGATCGATACTCTCATCAATGGCTTGTATCGTACCCCGGATGGCAGTTGCAGAGCTGATTACTGCATCGGCTTGCACCTGAGAGCTGTCATGGACGGGGAGGAACCGGCAAAGGGATGTCATATCCGGTTTCTGATCGCCCAGATCGGTATCATGGTAATGTGCAGACTGTCTCTGAATGGTAATCGGTTTGATGGGTGAGGATAATCGATTCAATGCTTTCACATACTCCAAGCCCAGAATATTATTCGGTTCGGACAACAGCCTGAAGATCTTAGTGGAAGACGCTTGATCAACTGTTCCATGATATAATTGCTCCGCTGCCTTTGCCCGGGCAGCAGGATAAGTATAACCCTCCTTCACATAGGACAGAAGAGTCTCATCGAAAGCCTCGGGAGCTTTAATTAATAGTCTGGCCGTATCCTCGATCAAAGCAATGTCACCACATTCGCTTCCGAAGCATAGGGTATCTACAATTCCAAGCTTATCAAGAAGAGCTGCTGCTCCGGTAGCAAAGTATTCTGCACTCCCGGTAGCATAGCAGACCGGCAGCTCAAGGACGATATCCACACCGTTATTGAGCGCCATCAGGGTTCGGCTGTATTTATCAATGATGGCAGGAGTACCCCGTTGGACGAAATTACCACTCATGACGGCAATTATATAATCGGCCCCGGTAACACGCCTGGCTTCCTCAATGTGATATTTATGACCGTTATGAAACGGATTGTATTCCGTGACAATTCCCGCTATCTTCATGAGCTGACCTTTCCTAAAAACAGGTTTCTGATTGCTATGGTGAAATCAGTATATTCCTGCTAAATTATATCTAATAACACTTTAAAAGACAAGCAAAAGATACTATTTATCCTGGTAATTAGTAAAAAAGGACTTGTTAATAAATCTCGTTTGCACTATAATAAAATTTATGGGTTTTATTATTTATGTACATACTATTACTGAAAAAGTTGTTAGGAAGGAGAAACATCATGGGATTTATTGATGTAATTAAAGAAAGAGCAAAAAAGAACATTAAGACAATCGTATTACCGGAGACTAGTGACAGAAGAACTCTGGAAGCCGCACATACCGTCCTTGAAGAAGGAATTGCTAAAATTGTGCTAATCGGCAGCCAGGATGAGATTGCAAAGAATTCTGAGGGTCTGGATCTGTCAAAGGCAACCATAATTGATCCGAATAATACAGATAAACTGCAGACCTATATAGATCTGTTTGTTGAGTTAAGAAAGAGCAAGGGTATGACTCCGGAGGAAGCAAGAGAGCTGCTGACGAAGGACTACCCTTATTTTGGTATGATGATGGTTAAGACAGGCGATGCTGACGGACTGGTATCCGGAGCAATTCACTCCACAGCAGATACTCTTCGTCCCGCGCTTCAGATATTAAAGACTTCACCCGGCACGAAGCTGGTATCCGCGTTCTTCCTGATGGTAGTTCCGGATTGTGAATTTGGTGCGGATGGAGCCTTTGTATTTGCTGATTCCGGTTTGAATCAGAACCCGAATCCGGAGGAACTGGCTGCCATTGCTGCAAGCAGTGCCAAGAGCTTCGAGCTTCTGGTAGAGAAAGACGCATATGTGGCTATGCTTTCTCATTCTACCAAGGGCAGTGCAAAGCATCCTGATGTAGACAAGGTTGTGGAAGCAACCAGAATTGCCAAGGAATTATATCCGGATATCAAGCTGGACGGAGAGTTACAGCTGGATGCGGCAATTGTTCCTAAGGTTGGAGCTTCTAAGGCTCCTGGCAGTGATGTTGCCGGCAAAGCCAATGTTCTTATCTTCCCTGATCTGGATGCAGGAAACATCGGTTACAAGATTGTTGAGAGACTGGCAAAGGCAGAGGCTTATGGACCAATTACCCAGGGTATTGCAAAACCGGTAAATGATCTGTCAAGAGGCTGCTCCGCTAATGATATTGTTGGTGTAGTTGCAATTACTGCCGTACAGGCATCTGCAGTAAAGTAATAATTGGAGGTTAAGGAAATGAAAGTATTAGTTATCAATTGCGGAAGTTCATCATTAAAATATCAGCTGATTGATTCTGTGACAGAGAAGGCATTGGCAGTTGGTATCTGCGAACGAATCGGACAGGAAGTAAGCTACTTGAAGCACACACCTGCTGACGGAGAGAAGGTTGTGATAGAGACCTCCATGCCGAATCATGAGGTTGCAGTACAGATGGTTCTTGATGCATTAACAAATAAGGAGCATGGAGTGATCGCAGATCTGTCCGAGATCGGTGCGGTTGGACACAGAGTTGTTCATGGCGGAGAGAAATTTGCAGCCTCTACAATCATTGACGATGAGGTGATCAAGGCAATTGAGGAGTGCAATGATCTTGCACCTCTTCATAACCCGGCAAATCTGATCGGCATCCATGCCTGCCAGAGCCTGATGAAGGGAGTTCCGATGGTTGCGGTATTTGATACGGCCTTCCATCAGACAATGCCACCGAAGGCTTATCTCTATGGTCTTCCTCGTGAATACTATGACAATTACAAAATCAGAAAATACGGCTTCCACGGAACCAGTCACAGCTATGTATCAAAGCGAGCTGCAGAGTTCTGTGGACTAAAGCTGGAGAATTCCAAGATCATCGTTTGCCACCTTGGCAACGGTGCCAGCATCACTGCGGTATTGAACGGAAAATCCATTGATACCAGCATGGGCTTCACCCCGTTAGCAGGTCTGGTTATGGGTACCAGAAGCGGTGATATTGATCCGTCCATTATTGAATATATCTCTAAGAAGGAAAATAAGAATCTGGATCAGATTATGAACCTGTTAAACAAGCAGTCAGGTGTTCAGGGTATGTCCGATGTATCCAGCGATTTCAGAGATATCAATGCGGCAATGGATTCCGGTAATGAGCTGGCTAGAACTGCTTTTGATGTTTTCGTATATCGTGTTGCTAAATACATCGGTGGCTATGTTGCAGCGATGAATGGTGTGGATGCCATTGTATTTACAGCCGGCGTCGGAGAGAACGATCAGAAGGTAAGAGAAGAGGTTTGTGAATATCTGGGTTATTTAGGTATTACGATTGACCTTGAAGTTAATAAGGCCAGAGGCAAGGAAGTAATGCTCACCACACCGGATTCCAAGGTTAAGGTTGCGGTAGTGCCTACGAACGAGGAGCTTACGATCGCAAGAGAGACCGTTGCGTTACTGTAACCTATCGTAGCTGACAAATTGTGAGCCGGACGTTATTTTTTTCATTGACAAACCAAAAACCAGTAGGTATAATACAATATAGCGTGCAAAGGAATGTGACAACTTATGGAATTAATTAACCCAAATCCCATAAGGCTGAAGCGCTCCCTTGTATCAGATATTCGGAGAGAAAATATGCTAATATCTTTATCAGAAATAATGACTACCAAGGATAAGGTTGAACATGTTCAGGTTCCAATTGAATTGGAACGCTTTGAACTTCAAGGAGTTTCCTATAAGTTTGCAGAGAAGGATATGGTAGACCTGACAATCACAAACCTTGGGAATAAGACGGTAATGATAGAAGGCGGAACGAATATATCCTTGTTCCTATTCTGTAGCAGGTGCTTGAAGCAGCTGACCTACCCGATGGATATTCACATCTCGAAGGAGATTGATTTTAATCTTACGGAAGAAGAACGTGCAGAAGGACTGGATGAAACAAATTATATTATTGGATACAATCTGGATGTAGACATATTAATCTATGATGAGATTTTGATGGGTTTTCCGATGAAGCTGTTATGCAGTGAGGATTGCAGAGGAATCTGCAAGAGATGCGGAGCGAATCTGAATGAGGAGACCTGTAACTGTGATAACACGGAATATGATCCCAGAATGTCAGTAATCCGAGATATCTTTAACAATTTTAAGGAGGTGTGACTATGTCTATTTGTCCTAAGGGTAAACATTCAAAAGCAAGAAGAGACAGCCGTAGAGCTAACTGGAAAATGACTGCTCCCAACCTGGTAAAGTGCAGCAAGTGTGGAGAACTCATGATTCCTCATAGAGTATGTAAGGCTTGTGGTTCTTACAACAAGAAGGAAATCCTTCCTCAGGCAGAATAATAGGTAAAGTAAGGCTCTCAGGGCATTTCCTGAGAGCCATTTTTCTTTTGTGGCAATACGATTTATCATTTCCTCTTATTAATCAGAAGATATCATATGGTCTCCGATTCTATCATTGTCTTTTAAAGTTCCATTAATAAATTTATGATACCGATATATTGTTATGAATACTCAGGTTAATTCAGGATTTTCCGGAAATCAGATGCTGAAGGATATGGGCGACATACAGCTCCAGATTCTCCTCCTTCAAAAGGAAATCCGTATGAACCTCGATAAAGGACAGCTGATCCTGGTAGGAATGCTTAAACACCGGTGACTGGATCGGGGAGTACTGGGGAACGAACACGCCCTGTCTTCTGGTATAGCAGTTAGAGGGCTTAGCCTTCTGCCGGAATTCCTTATCCACAAAGAGGGCGACACTTTTATGAACAGCAGTATCCTCATCCGGAAGATAATAATAATCCTTGTAATTATCATAAAAGTATTTCAACTCACCCTCGTAGGTCTGTATGGTAAGCTGCGCTGATTTCTCACTGGCGGTAAAATAAATCATGTCACTTCCATAGCTTACCCTGACCGGTAGGGAAAATGAAAGCTCAAAGAGGACGGACAGCTTGCTGTCATCGATTCCGGCCTGCAGGATATGGAACGGTTTGCTGAAAAGATCGGAATAAAATAGGATTGGACAGATCTGTACCAGTCCCTTCACATCATCCTCATTATGAAGCAGCAGAAGCTGCAGAAGCTCATCGGCTTCGGAGGGGGATGTCTTCTCCGGCTGCGGGCTGCGTAATTCCCTCAGTTTTTCTAAGTGCCGCTTGCCGATATAGCTTTGATATACCTGGATCAGATCACCGCCGTTTGAAACATCCTTCCGGCTTACCTTTAAGAAGGCTTCTATGGATTTCTGCTTATAGTTATCCAGCTTCAACAGCTTCTTGAAGGGAGCTATCCTTTTATACAGATCGATACTCTCCAAAGCCTCGAAGGAATAGGGAAGCCTGTGAAGCTCGCATTTTCTCTGGAGGTATGGAATATCAAAGCCGGAGCCGTTGTAATGGAGGAGAACCTCATAGCTCTTTAAGAAATCGAAAAACAAGGAGATCAGCTCCTTCTCTTCCTTCGGATCCTCCGAAAACCACTGGATCAGAGTAAAGGCATCTTCCTTGTGATAGATGCAGCCAATCAGGTACAGATATGTAGTCTCTGCCGCAAAGCCCGTAGTCTCAATATCAAAAAAGACCGTCTTATTCAAGCTATATTCTAAGGGATATTGAAGCGTCAGCTTCACCGGAAGCTCTCTGATGATCATTGCCGTTCTCCTTTCTTACGTTATCCGGTTGTCTTAAACAACCAGCTCCTGTAAATAAGGTTATTCTATCATATTTTAAGTAAAACACCAAGTTTAACAATATTTTAGACTTTTTTAAGGAGTGAATGCTTTACATCGTTTTTTATTATGATAAAATTATCCATATAGCGTAATGATACCTTAAGGTAAAGGGGAAATGCATATGTGGGAATTCAGGCTGTTCGGCTATGAATTCTATCAGGTATTCTACATATTCTTTATCTACTGCTTGATTGGATGGATTTATGAAAGCCTGCTGGTCTCTGTAAAAACGAAGACCATCGTAAACAGGGGCTTCTTACATGGCCCTGTAATACCGGTTTATGGATTGGGTGCTTTGTTCATCTATTTTGTATTCTGGGGATATAGGGATAACCTGTTAATGGTGTTTATCGGAGGAAGCTTTCTGGCAACACTGCTGGAGTATTTTACTTCCGTACTGATGGAAGGGCTGTTCCATGCCAGATGGTGGGATTACAGCAGTCACCGGTTTAATCTGAAGGGAAGGGTCTGCCTCCTGGTATCCGTTATATGGGGATTTCTGGCACTGCTTTTGGTGCTGATCTTCCAACCGGGAATTGACTATATCTTAAACATTATCCCGCGTTTTAGCGGAGAAATCGCCGGCTATGTAATAATTACACTATTTCTTGCCGATATTACTGTTACTGTTATCGATACGGTTTCCTTTGACCGGCTGCTTCAGAAGCTATCTGAGTTACGGGAGGAGCTGATGGAATTTGCGGTCGTGTCAAAGCTGTATGAAACCAAGGAAGAAATGAAGGAGAAGCTGACCGGCTTAAGGCTCTCCGGTATGCTTGTTGAACTTAAGAGCACAGCGATGGGAAAGCTATCCCATAAATCAGGCTTAGCGAAGCAGGAGCCTAAGAAAATCGGAACAGATATGGAAGCCGGTATTAAGGAATTTACAAGACGCTATCAAATACTGGCGGGTAAGAAGCTGCATATCCATATCCTGAAGGCCTTCCCTACCATGAAGGTGGGCTTAAGGGAAGCCGCATTGCATGAGCTGAAGGATAAAATTACGATGAAGGGGGCCAAAGAGTTGGGGAAGGATATCAAAGAAGAGATGACCGGACGAATTAAGGGCTATCTTAGCGGCTTTCTATGGGCTGCTATCGTAGGACTTCTGGTTCTGCTGCAGTTCATCCTGATTTTCTATTTTACTTATGTATTGAAGGATTTCTCCGTTTACTTATACTACCTCCTGCAGGTGATGAGTATTGTAATTATTATAGGATTGGTGAATGATAATCGTAATGTATCCTATAAAATCAGCTGGATCTGTATCATCGCCATATTACCGATCACCGGGTTTTTAATGTTTATACTCTGGGGAAACCGAAGGGGGAAGAAGCTTCACCGAAGAATTCTGCAGAAGCTGACAAGGGGGAATCAGTTCCTCGAGTATAATGCTGAGGTAATCAGAGAATTTGCTAAAAAATATCCGACCAAGAGCAGAATGACGAGATATCTGGAACGGAATAATTTTCCTTTATATAAGAATAACAAGATTGACTATTATCCCATGGCGGAGGAAACCTTTGAAGCAATTTTTGAGGAGATGGAGAAAGCCGAGCGTTTTATCCTGATTAATTTTTACATTGTCGGTGAGGGAGCTCTTTGGGATAGGATGCACGAGCTGCTATTGAAGAAAATAGCTCAGAAGGTAAAGGTCATGTTCCTTTATGACGACTTTGGAGCAATGCTGAGAACACCGAGAAATTTCAGAAAAAGCCTGGAGAATGAAGGCTTTGAGATACGCGTATTTAACCCGATTCATAAGTATACGGATAAGCTGTACATGAATTACCGGTCCCATCAGAAGATTATTGTAGTAGATGGTAATGTCGGTTTCACCGGCGGTATGAATCTGGCAGACGAATATGTGAACCTCGTACCGAGATTCGGTGTATGGAAGGATAATGGCATAAAGGTAACCGGTGATGCAGTCTGGGGACTCACAGTCGCCTTCCTGCAGATGTGGGAGGCTTCCGGAACCGGACAGATCGATTATGAGAGCTTTCGACCTACGAAAGTCTTTGAAGAGAATGATGTATTCTGTCAGGTAATATCGGACGGACCCGCCAATAATCCCAAGAACCCGATCGAGAATATCTATAAGCAGATGATATATTATGCCAAGAAAGTGTTGTACATTACAACTCCATATCTTATAATTGAAGATGATATGCGAGAGGCTTTGATCACAGCGGCCATCAGCGGAGTAGACGTGCGAATTATTACACCGTTCATTCCCGATAAGAAGAATGTTAAGCTATTAACGAATTATAATTATGGAAGACTGCTGGAGGCAGGAGTCAGAATCTTTGAATATAAACCGGGTTTTATTCATGCTAAGACGATCATAAGCGAAGACTCCGGTATTGTCGGAACCATCAATATGGACTACCGCAGCTTCCATCTGCAATACGAATGCGGGGTCTGGATCTGTAACAGAGAAGTAATTGACAGGATCCGGGAGGATCTTCTGAAGACGATGGAAGAGAGCCGGGAGGTTACCTATGAGGAATGGATGAACCGGCCTGTCTATATTAAGCTGTACCAGATGGTGTTGAATTTGTTCTCAACCCTTATGTAGCGGATAAGGCTACCGCCGGTTTCCGGGGGTATTATGCAGGACTTTGCAGGAAGCATTTTCGATGCGGAAAGGAGTCAACCATGTATACGAATGTCTGTAAGCATTGCCATAAGGTCTTTATGTCCCGTTTGAAGGCATATACCTGCGAGGACTGCAGGAGGCTGGATGATGACCATTTTGATGATATTGTGGCTTATCTGAAGGAATATCCGAACAGCAACGCGTTGCAGATATCGGAGGCACTGGGGATCACAGCCTACGAGGTGCTGAATTATCTGAAAGAGGGAAGGCTTAATATTGCCAGGGGGCGTTTTGAAAAATTACCGGATGAATAAAGGAGCAGCGAGATGATAGGTTATTTAAAAGGGGAATTGGCGGAAATTAAAGATAATTATGTGGTGTTGGAGGTAGGAAATATCGGCTACGAGGTATACCTGCCGTCAAAATCTATCATGGAGCTTCCCTCCCGGGGAACAGCCGTTAAGCTGTATACGTATCTGCATGTCAGGGAGGATGCAATCAATCTGTTCGGCTTCCTGACGAAGGATGATCTGGATATGTTCAAGCTCTTAATCACGGTGAATGGGATCGGTCCCAAGGGAGCACTCGGTATCCTGTCGGCTATCTCAGCTGATGAGATTCGCTTTGCAGTTCTGGCTGAGGACACGAAAACGATAGCAAAGGCTCCGGGAATTGGAGCGAAGACCGCAGGCAAATTAGTGTTGGAGCTTAAGGACAAATTTAAGCTGGAAACAGCCTTCGAACAGAAGCTCATCAATCAGGCAGAGAAACGGGAGGGTGCAGGTATCTTTGGTAAGAAGGAGGAAGCGGTACAGGCGCTTACCGTTCTTGGCTATTCCGGCTCCGAGGCTTTGAAAATCGTTAATCAGGTGGATATCACCGAGACCATGACCTCGGAGGAGATCCTGAAGCTCTGCTTAAAGAAGATGTATTAAGCTGATATTTGACATAGATTTACCTTCCGACTTATGATTCGGGCATACAGAGGAAGTATTACAGATATGGAGAACATAGATGACGAAGCGAGTGATAACAACTGATATTTTAGAAGAGGATAAGAAGCTGGAGAGCAACTTAAGACCGCAGCTGCTGACGGATTATATCGGTCAGTCCAAGGTCAAGGATAATCTGAAGGTTTATATCGAAGCGGCCAAGCAGCGGAAGGAGACCCTGGATCATGTGTTGTTCTTCGGACCACCGGGATTAGGAAAAACAACCCTGGCAGGCATCATAGCCAATGAGATGGGAGTGAATATTAAGATCACCTCCGGTCCTGCGATTGAGAAGCCCGGAGAGATGGCAGCCATTCTGAATAATCTGCAGGAAGGGGACGTCCTGTTTGTGGATGAGATTCACAGACTGAACCGCCAGGTGGAGGAGCTCCTTTATCCTGCTATGGAGGATTTTGTTATTGATATTGTAATCGGAAAGGGTGCCTCGGCAAAGTCCATACGGCTGGAGCTTCCGAGATTTACTCTGGTTGGAGCAACCACCAGAGCAGGCATGCTGACACCGCCCCTTCGGGACCGTTTTGGAGTCGTGAATCGTTTGGATTTCTATACAATAGAGGAGCTGAAGCAGATCATCCAGAGGTCAGCGGAGGTATTTCAGGTGGAGATCGATGAGGAGGGAGCCACGGAGCTTGCCCGCAGATCGAGAGGAACACCCCGTCTTGCCAACCGATTGCTGAAGCGGGTCAGAGATTTTGCTCAGGTAAAATATGATGGCAGGATTACGAAGGAGGTTGCCCGTTTTGCGCTGGATCTTTTAGAGGTGGACAAGCTGGGTCTGGATCATATCGACCGGGAAATTCTGACTACAATGATTGAGAAATTCGGCGGAGGACCGGTAGGAATTGAAGCGATCGCAACCA
This sequence comes from Bacillota bacterium, assembly GCA_023409835.1. GTDB lineage: Bacteria > Bacillota > Clostridia > Lachnospirales > Lachnospiraceae > Mobilitalea. Next base: position 25,064 of record JAEYQV010000085.1, on the reverse strand, counting down.
CTATCGGTGAGGATGTGGGGACAATCGAGGAGGTCTATGAGCCCTATCTGGTACAGAACGGTCTGATCCTGCGAACTCCAAGGGGAAGGGTTGCATCGGAGCTGGCCTACCGGCATGTCGGTTTATCCCAACAAATAAAAAACGAATAATTCTCTTACAAAGTTTGCTTGTATAACATTTGGTCATCAGTTATAATAAATATATTAGAGCAATGCATCTTCCTGATTTCCAACGAATAATGGGGGCGGTACTGCATTGAAGATGCAGCATGGGAGGTAGTATGAATAAGTTTAACGATATTGAGGTTATCATTAATAACAAAAGATATACGTTAAGTGGGTATGAGAGCGAGGAGTATTTACAGAAGATCGCTTCCTACATCAACAGTAAGCATAATGAATTCCGGAACAGGGATGCATATAAGTTTTTGGACTCTGATTTAAAAAATATTCTTATTCAGATTAATATCGCGGATGATTATTATAAAGCCCTTCAAAAGGTTAAGGAGATCGAAGCGGAGAATGACTCTAAGGGAAAAGAAATCTTTGACTTAAAGCATGAACTGATTACAGCTCAGACGAAGCAAAGCTCCACCCAAAAGGAAATCGAGGATCTAAAACGGGAGATTAACGAGGCTCAGAAGAAGATTGTCCGTTTAGAAACAGAATTGAATGATGAGAAGAAAAGATAACATAGATTTAAGAGGCTGTCCAAAATGGAATGATGCATGCTGTACCGTATAGGCTACAATGTGCACCCTGCGGGCAGTCTCTTTCCACGTTAAAGGAAGACAATGAACTTAATAGCTACTTGTTTCGTTCACGTGGCACTTATGAATTCATATCGAAGTCTTAGTGTAAGCCGGTAGGACTCTGATATCGTTGGAGTAATCTGCTTTCGCGTGTATGTAACTAGAAAGAAAGGCAGGATGGAATGAAACGTAAAATTGAAATATTAGCACCGGCAGGATCTTACGAGAGTATGAGAGCAGCGATGAATGCAGGCTGTGACGCGGTATATATCGGAGGCTATAGCTTTGGAGCCAGAGCCTATGCGAACAACCTGGAGGAAGAGACTCTGGTCCGTGCCATAGAGGAAGCCCATATCCGTGATAAGAGGCTCTATCTAACCGTGAATACGCTGTTGAAGGAGGAGGAGAGGAAGGACAAGCTTTATCGCTTTCTTGTGAATTTCTATCAACGGGGACTTGATGCGGTTATCGTCCAGGATCCGGGGGTCATGCATTTTATTCATAGAAACTTTCCGAAGCTGCCGATTCACGCCAGTACGCAGACTACCGTAACGATGGCACAGGGAGCGGAGCTTTTAAAGACCTCCGGGGTTACCCGGCTGGTAACCGCCAGAGAGCTGTCCCTCAAGGAAATCAGGACCATCCGTGATCATACGGATCTGGAAATAGAGACCTTTGTACATGGAGCACTATGCTATTGCTATTCCGGTCAATGTCTGATGAGCAGCATAATCGGCGGAAGGAGCGGCAACCGGGGAAGGTGTGCCCAGCCCTGTCGTATGCCCTACCGGTTCCACTCCGGTGAGCAGCAGCTATCGGCCGGCAATGAAAAATATCTGCTCAGTCCGAAGGATATCCATACCACCGCAATCCTTCCTGACTTAGTTGAGGCAGGGATTGATTCCTTTAAGATTGAGGGGAGGATGAAGAGCCCGGCTTATTCTGCCGGAGTAACACAGATTTATCGAAAATGTACCGATCTCTATCTGGAATATGGCAGGGAACGGTATCAAACATATCTTAATAGTGCAGAATATGAGAGAGACAGAAGAAATCTGATGGATCTGTATAACCGGGGCGGTTTCTCGGAGGGCTACAGTAAGAGCTACCATGGTAAACAGATGATGTCACTCTATCGACCGAACCACAGCGGGGTATTAATCGGTGAGGTTTTGACGGTCAAAGGAAGCCAGACTACAATCCTGCTCAAGGAGGATATTAATGCCCAGGATGTGCTGGAGATCAGGAATCATGAGGAAGAGGGCTATGAATTCACGGTAAAGAATTCGAGGAAAAGAGGAGAAACCTTTACGACCAATACGGGTAAGCTCCCGACGGAGTATGGGAAGGGAAAGGCCTCCGACCGGGCAATCCGACCGGGTGCTTCCGTGTACCGTACCAGGAATAACGAGCTTCTTAATCAGCTTATGGCTTCCTATATCGAACAGGACCAAAGGCTTGGAATCCGGGGTATACTCCGTGCCAAACAGGGAGAGAAGCTTACATTCACGGTAAGCTATAAGGATATTACCGTAACTGCTTATCAGGAGGTTGTGCAGTTGGCGGTTAAGCAGCCAATGACGAAGGAGAAGCTGAAGGCACCGCTGGAGAAGCTCGGAGATACCATGTACTATCTCGAAGAGCTAACGATTGAGGCGGAGGATAATATCTTCGTTCCGGTGGCCTGGTTAAATGAGATCCGCAGGGATGCCATCCGGATGCTGACCGAAGCGATTGCGGGCGCCTACTACAGAGAGACAGTACCGGAGCAGCCATTCGAGACGGATCGGGCTGCAGACGGAACCAAAACCTTCGTAGAAGCGTCAGAGGATCAGCCGGAATATGAAGATTATTCGGTGCATTCGAAGAATAATGATACAGGTGCACACCCCGGGGTATTCCTTTCAGAGCCAAATACGGTTGGAAAGAAACAGGAGCAGGAAAAGCCCGGAATCTGCGTAACGGTTCGGACCATGGAGCAGCTTCGGGCAGCACTGACTATCCCTGAAGTGATGGCGATTTATGCAGATTATGACGGCTTTCAACCTGAGGAGCTGCTTAAGCTGGCAGGTATGACTGCTTCGGAAGGCAAGCGCTTCTATCCGGCACTTCCGCATATTTGCAGGCTTACGATATATGAAAAGCTTAGGAAGGAGCTTAATTCCTTATGGAGAGCCCCGGAGATCAGCGGATTTATTGCAAAGAATTATGAAGAAATATTCCTGCTTCAATCGTTAATGAGGGAAGAAAGCTCTGATAAAGAGATTATTCTTAACCATAATATGTATGTGTTTAACAGGGAAGCGAAAACCTTCTGGACAGAGAAGGGGATTGATCACTTTACCGCACCGTTGGAGCTGAACTCGAAGGAGCTTAAGACGCTCGGGATCAGCGATTGCGATATGGTGGTCTATGGATATCTTCCGCTTATGGTATCCGCCCAATGTCTTTATGAGAGCACGGAGGGCTGCCGTAAATGCAAGAATGGAGAACAGAGGAGGGACTATCTCCTTGACCGTATGGGGAAAAAGTTTTATATCCAGACCAATTGTAACGGCTGCTATAACCTGATATTAAATGGACAGTGCCTGTCCCTGTTAAGGTACTCGTCAGAGGTCAGTGCTTTAAAGCCGCGGAATATAAGACTGGATTTTACCCTGGAGACCGGAAGTGAGACGAAAGAGGTAATCAACGCGTTCACGGAGGTGTATCGGAGGGGACGGGCTGCAGAGCTTAAGGGCGAAAATTGGACAGCTGGGCATTTCAAGCGGGGAGTAGAATAACTGCCGGATGCGGTTGACATAAGAAAGGCAGGTGACAGGAATGCATCTGATTGTAGAATTAATCAAATATCTAATGATTTTGATGATAGGAGTCTATACCTATTACAGCTTCGGGGTATTCCGTCGTAAGAACAAGAAGCAACAGGATAAAGTCTATGGTATACTGACGATATTTATCTTTGCAATACATTTTACCGGTTATTTTACACTGTATTTCCAAAGCGGAAGCGATAAGATACTGCTGCTCTATCTAGGGGAATTGGTGATGTTATTTCTGATTTTGGCATTTTACCAGGCCTTCTATCCGAAGCTATCCAAGCTGCTGCTTCGAAATATGCTGATGCTGTTAGTCATAGGGTTCATCATCCTGGCCAGGTTATCCTTTGATAAGGCAATCCGCCAGGCATTCTTTGTCTTCGCATCCAGTGTGTTATGTATTTTCGTACCGGTATTAATCAGGCGCTTTACCTGGTTAAGACGCTTCGGCTGGATCTATGGCATCGCTGGGATTGCTATTCTATTGGTCGTATTATTTGCGGGAACTACGAATTACGGTGCTACCAACTGGCTTAGTATTGCCGGTATTTCCTTTCAGCCCTCGGAGCTGGTGAAGCTGCTCTTTGTCTTCAGCATTGCATCGATGTTCAGGGATAAAACAAGCTTTCGACAGGTGATAACGGTATCGGCGATGGCAGGTGTGAATGTACTTATTCTGGTAATACAGAGAGATCTGGGCGGAGCCTTGATCTTCTTTGTTACCTATGTATTTATGCTGTATACAGCTACCGCGAAGGAGCTCTATCTGTTCTCCGGATTGGCAGGAGGAAGTGTAGCGGCTATTGTGGCCTATCAGCTCTTTAACCATGTCAGGGTCAGGGTAATGGCCTGGAAAAATCCGTTTGCCTATATAGATAAAGAGGGCTATCAGATCTCCCAGTCTTTATTTGCCATAGGCACAGGAGGATGGTTCGGAATGGGATTGAATCAGGGACTGCCCACCAGTATTCCGGTAGTGGACAGTGATTTTGTCTTCTCTGCCATATCGGAGGAATTCGGCGGACTGTTTTCCATCTGTATTATTTTAATCTATATTAATTGCTTCATTATGATAATGTATATCGCTCTTAAGCTGGAGGATAGCTTCTATCGGCTGCTATCCATTGGCTTTGGTGTCATGTTCTGCTTTCAGGCAATTCTGTCCATCGGAGGGGTAATCAAATTCATTCCTTCCACCGGAGTAACATTGCCATTCATTAGTTCCGGAGGCAGCTCTGTATTTGCTACCATCCTGATGTTCATGATATTGCAGGGAGTTTATTTGAAGGAAAGTACTTCAAGGAGTGGGAAAGGTAAGGAGATGGCAGAGCCGGAGGCAGAAGAACAATGAAGAAGGAAGATAATAATTCAAAACAAAGAAAAACCGTCTTCTCCGTAATCTATGTTTTTATTGGATTATTTGTACTTGTCATGGGATATTTCAGTTATTTTCTGTTATTCAAAAGCAATGAAATTATTAACAGTGCCTATAACAGGAGGGAAGAGATATTATCGGAACGAGTAATCCGTGGTAAAATCCTGTCCTCCGATTACAGTGTTCTGGCGGAAACAGTCATCGATCAGGAGGGAAACGAGATACGTCAATATCCCTATAAAGATATGTATACTCATGTTGTCGGAAGAAAATCCAAGGGTCTGAGCGGAATTGAGCAAAGCGAGAATATTCGGCTGCTGACTTCAAATACAGAACCGATCGAAAATATGTATAATGATCTGATTGGGAATAAGAATATCGGGGATAATGTGGTAACAACACTAAACACTAAGCTTCAGAAGACTGCCTATGATGCACTTGGAGACAACCGGGGTGCAGTGGTCGTGCTGGAGCCTTCAACCGGTAAGATTCTTACGATGGTTTCCAAGCCGGCCTACGATCCCAATCAGGTGGATCAGCTATGGGATGAGCTGATAGCAAATAAGGAGGGGGAATCACCTCTCATAAATCGTGCCACCCAGGGGCTTTATCCTCCCGGCTCTACATTTAAACTGCTAACAACACTGGATTATATTCGGGAAAATCCAGATTACCGGAATTATCATTTTGACTGTGAGGGCAGTATAGAATATGAGGGAATGACCATTCATTGCTATAACGGTAAGGTTCATGGCGAGGTGGACTTAAAGAAATCCTTTGCTAAGTCCTGCAACTCCTCCTTCGCTTCTATCGGCAAGGAACTTGATCAGGATAAATTTCGCATCCTCTGCGAGGATTTTCTTTTTAATAAGTCACTACCCGTCAATATGGCAAGCAGTAACAGCAGCTTTGTACTAAAGAGTGGAAGCTCCGGAGTAAAGGATGAGATGCAGACTGCCATCGGACAGGGAAAAACGTTGATTACACCGCTCCATAATGCTATGATAGCCGCTACCGTAGCAAACGGAGGACTTATGATGAAGCCCTATGTAGTGGATCATATTGAGAATGCAAATGGAGCTGTCATAAAGACGTACCATCCACAGTCCCAAGCCAGGCCAATGACCTCGATGGAAGCGGATTATCTGGCAGAATTGATGAGAGCTGTTGTGACAAGCGGTACGGGGGATGAGTTGAAGGATCTGAAGGTCAAGGCAGCGGGCAAGACCGGTTCGGCTGAGCAGGAGGGAAAACCGGCACATGCCTGGTTCATCGGGTTTGCTCCTCTTGATGATCCTCAGCTTGTTGTAAGTATTATTGTAGAGAGTAAAGGTACCGGAAGTGAATATGCTGTTCCAATCGCAAAAAAGATCTTTCGTGCATATTTTGAATAGTGAGAAGGTTAATATCTGACTGTTTTTTGTATTGTCTGATTGTATAACCCTAAGGTATATGTTAAAAATTAATATAAATCAGTTGAATACTTGTGCAATTTGATGTATACTTTAGTTTGGTTATAAGACGGCACACCAAAAAACAGGAGGAATTGCGATGGTAGAAGCAACGAGCTGTGGTGGTGTAGTTATATTCAGAGGGAAAATTCTATTACTGTATAAAAATTACAAGAATAAATATGAAGGGTGGGTGCTACCGAAAGGTACTGTGGAAGAAGGAGAGGAATATAAAGAGACAGCGATCCGAGAGGTAAAGGAGGAGGCAGGGACGAACGCTTCCATTATTAAGTATATCGGGAAGAGTCAGTATTCCTTCAGCACACCGCAGAATACAGTATTAAAGGATGTTCATTGGTATTTAATGATGTCTGAAAGCTATTACAGTAAACCACAAAGGGAAGAATATTTTATGGATTCAGGTTACTATAAATTTCATGAAGCCTTTCATATGCTCAAATTTGCCAATGAGAAGCAGATTCTGGAGAGAGCATATACGGAATATATCGACCTTAAGAAAAGTAACCTATGGGGTAATAAAAAGTATTTTTAGTAGGATGTAAAAGGGGCTGCCGTACGAATACTGTACGACGCCCTTTTCATGTTCCATATGGAATATCTCAGCTCAGGAATGCGGCGATTATGATCCGACATAAGCTAAGTTCATATTCGGTTGTAGAAATTTATAATAAGCAAATACAAAATAATAAATCTATGGTATAATTTAAATGCGTTTTAGCTTCGTTTCAACCTGGATCTATCGCTTTCATGTGTTGGACATTCTGATTAACAGGAGGAAACGGTAATTCGTTACACTCGTCAGGAATGAAAAAAGTTCCTAAAAACCTTTGTAAGGCTTTTAAGAACTTCTGTGCTACTGCGGATAGAGGGACTCGAACCCTCACGAAGTCGCCCCCGGCAGATTTTGAGTCTGCTGCGTCTGCCATTCCGCCACATCCGCATTAGTGACGAGCTTTATTCTATCACAATTAGTTTTATAATTCAAGTACGAAAATGCAAATATATAAGGAGTTGTTACTATGACATGCAGTAAAGCACAGAGTCTGATTACTCCCTTTATTAATGATCAATTAGATAGCAAAGTAATGGAGGAATTTATCGGCCATGTACATACCTGTAAGGAATGCAGGGAGGAGCTGGAGGTTTATTATGCCTTGCTTACTGCGATGAAACAACTGGATGAGGATAAGAACCTGTCCGATGATTTCAGTCTGGAGCTATCGGAAAAGCTGGAACGGGAACAGGAGAAGCTGGTTCATCTTAAGCTTACCTATTATCGGAAGAAGGGGATACTCATCCTGGTTATTTTCTTCCTTGCTGCTTTCTTCAGCCTGCAGCATTATTTCCTGGAGAAGGAGAGGGTGAATCCGGTAACGGAAAGTGATTTCCGGCTCAGGATATCCTTTCAGGAGAAACGATTTGAAGATATCAAAAAGGAACTGGACCAGCGGCTGAAGGAGAAGGGAATGGAAAAACCGGTCAGTGATGCACCGATCACCGGCATTCATTAACTGATACTTTAGCTGGTCTGAGGGTATAATAAGCGAACAGAAAAGGAGGATTCCGTAAGGCAATACGGATAGGCTTGCGGAAATTAAGATGGATAAAAAGATAGTATTGATTGATGGACATAGTATCCTAAACCGGGCTTTTTATGGTCTCCCGGATATGACAACCTCACATGGAGAGCATACCAATGCGGTCCTTGGTTTTTTGAATATCATGTTTAAAATACTTGATGAGGAGAAGCCGGATTATCTGGCAGTAGCCTTCGACACCCATCATCCGACCTTCCGACATGAAATGTATACGGAATACAAGGGGACCAGGAAGGGAATGCCGGAGGAGCTGAGGGAACAGGTTCCTGTAATGAAGGAGGTCTTAACGGCCATGAATATCACTGTAATCGAAAAGCCCGGTTATGAAGCAGATGATATTCTCGGAACGCTGGCTAGGACTGCGGAGAAGGAAGGCAATCAGGTGGCTCTGGTATCCGGTGATCGTGACCTGCTGCAGCTGGCCAGTAAGAAGATCAAGATCCGGATTCCGAAGACAAAGAGGACGGGTACCGAGATTGAGGACTATCTGGAGGAGGATGTGCTGGAGCGCTACCATGTCACCCCGGAGCAATTCATAGACCTCAAGGGTCTGATGGGGGATGCCTCCGATAATATTCCCGGTGTACCGGGGATCGGGGAGAAGACTGCAGGTAAGCTGATCGAGACCTATCATTCTATTGAGAATATCTATGAGCATCTGGACGAAATGACTCCCGGAAAGGTGGTAAACAACCTAAGAGAGAATCATGAGGTGGCACTGCTGTCTAAAAAGCTTGCAACCATCTGTACCGATTGTGAACTCGGTTTTAAGATGGAGGATGCAATCCTTACGAATCTGTATAATGAAAATGTTTATCTTTGGTTTAAGAAGCTGGAGTTTAAGAATTTGCTGTCCAAGTTCCAGACGGAAGAGGTAAAGCACAACACCGGTATGGAGAAGCAGTTTGTAACCGTTGAAGATCTTGGTGAGGCCGATCGTATCTTTGAGCAGATGAAGGAGAAGACTGCCCATCCGGTTGGACTGCAGATGATCTTTGAGAACGGCAGGCTCTTTGGGGTATCCATCTGTAACAGTGAGGAGGAAGTATATTTCTTAAGCTGTACCGGTTTTCTGACCGAAGCTTATCTGATGGATAAAGCAGAGATGCTTGGAAAGAATGTGTATCTGTTATCAGTGATCGGCTTGAAGGAGCAGCTGCCATATCTTAAGGTTAATGAGAAGGATAATATTTTTGATGCGGCGATTGCTGCTTATCTGTTGAATCCGCTGACGGATACCTATCACTATGATGATATAGCCAGAGATTATCTGGAGCTGACGGTTCCCTCCAGAGAGGATCTGCTCGGAAAGACGTCCTTGACGGAGGCAATGAACAGTAACCCGGAGGCCTTCCTATCCTATGCCTGCTACAGCGCCTATGTAGCCTTCCGTTCCGCGGAGCGTCTGCATGACCTGCTCTATCATAGTGAGATGCTATCTCTCTTTGAACATATTGAGATGCCCTTAATCTATACTCTATATGATATGGAAACCCGAGGTATCCGGGTCAATAAGGAGGCCCTGAAGGAATACGGGGATAACCTGGAGGTGGGAATCCTGTCACTGGAGAAGGAGATCTATTCCCAGGTAGGGGAAAGCTTTAATATCAATTCACCGAAGCAGCTGGGTGTAATTTTATTTGATAAGCTCCGTCTGCCCTTCGGTAAGAAGACGAAAACCGGTTATTCCACCTCGGCGGATATTCTGGAGAAGCTTGTGGGCGAACATCCGGTCATTGCAATGATATTAGAATACCGCCAGCTGACGAAGCTGAAGTCCACCTATGCGGACGGCCTGGCCGGCTATATCCGCGAGGATGGAAGAATTCACGGACGCTTTCATCAGACTATTGCGGCGACCGGAAGAATCAGCAGCACCGAGCCGAATCTGCAGAACATCCCGATCCGGATGGAGCTTGGCAGGAAGATTCGTAAGGTATTCATACCGGAGGAGGATTATGTATTCCTGGATGCGGATTATTCTCAGATTGAGCTTCGGGTACTCGCCTCTATGTCAGAGGATGAACGATTGATTAATGCATATAAGGAGGCCAAGGACATCCACCGGATTACGGCCTCGGAGGTATTCCATACTCCGTTTGACGAAGTAACTCCGGAGCAGAGAAGCAATGCGAAGGCGGTTAACTTTGGAATTGTCTATGGCATCAGCTCCTTTGGTCTGGGTCAGGACCTAAATATCACCCGAAAGGAAGCGGAGCGCTATATCGGGAAGTACTTTGAAACCTACCCTAAGATTAAGCTGTATCTGGATCGTCTGGTAGCAATTGCGAAGGAGGAGGGCTACTCCACCACATTATTCGGACGTCGCAGACCGATCCCTGAACTGACCTCTAGTAATTTTATGCAGCGCTCCTTTGGTGAAAGAGTGGCTATGAATTCCCCAATTCAGGGTACGGCAGCAGATATAATTAAGATAGCGATGATTCACGTTAATCAGAAACTAAAGGAGAAGCAGATGCGTTCCAGACTGCTCCTGCAGATTCACGATGAGCTGTTGGTGGAAACACATAAAGATGAGATAGACGAGGTATCCCGGATTATGCTGGAGGAAATGCAGGGTGCGGCAGAGCTTAAGGTTCCTCTGGAGGCTGAGGTTAAGGAAGGTAAGAACTGGTTTGAGGCAAAGTAAGGAAAGCATCTGGGTTAGTTGTGACAGAAGTCAGACGTACGGAAGTGTATGAAGCTTACACGAGGATAGGAAAGTGTTACAGAAGGATAAGGCTAATACAATATCAGTTAATAATGTGAGAAGGAAGAAATAAATACAAGAAACATTATTACGAGAGACATAAAACGAGAGACATAAAAACGAGAGACATAAAACGATAGACATAAAAACGAGAGACATGGACAGGTGATCAAATGAAGGTAATCGGAATTACAGGGGGTATCGGTAGCGGTAAATCCCTGGTTGCAAAGATAATGATGGAGAAATATGGAGCCTATATCGTCAATACGGACGGGATTGCCAAAGAACAGATGGAACCCGGAGGTATCAGCTTTCCGGGGGTAGTCGAATATTTTGGAACCGGGATATTGGCGGAGGACGGCTCCATAGACCCTAGAAAGCTCTCGCAGATTGTATTTCAGGATAAGGATAAGCTGCATAGGCTGAACCGGCTGACCCATCCGAATGTCCTGCTGGCGGTTGAGAAGGAGAGGGAACAGGTAAGAGCGGACGGAGTCCATCCTTACTTTATCATAGAAACTGCTCTGATGATAGAATCCGGGTATTCTTCTGTCTGTGATGAGGTATGGTATGTCCAGACCTCACCGGAGGCCCGCAGAGAACGGCTAAAGAAGGCTCGTGGCTACTCCGATGAGAAGATCGATGCGATCTTCACCAGCCAGTGCAAGGATGAAGACTTTCTCCGTCATTTTCCTATTGTGATCACAAATAATGGTGAAATCCGTGACCTGGAGCAACAGATCGCAGCAGTATTAAAGAAAGAGGTTTAAATGCCGGTATTACTATTGATAAAACAATGTATCGAAGGATATCCCGGGAGAAACCTAAGGGTCGATAGATAAGTGAGCGTTCCGACTGCCGAATTATCTAATCAGTAGGAACGCTGTTTCTTAATATATCCCCGTGTGTTTTCCCTGTACATAGAATGAAATGAATGACAACATTGAACCAACGATAGCACCAAGATATTCTCTTGACAAAAAACCTTAAATGAGGGATACTCATTTAGAATATTACGTGAGAATGATTATTGCGATGTCGTTTGCGGCATCATGTTCAAACCGAAAAGTTGTCCACAGGAATGGAGATTAACATGAAATTATGCAGTATAGCTAGTGGCAGCAGCGGGAATTGCATCTACGTCGGAAGTAACGTGACAAACCTTCTGGTGGATGCAGGTGTCAGCGCTAAGAAGATAGAGAATGGGCTGAACGGGATTGATATTGACCCGGAGAGCCTTCAGGGTATTCTGATTACCCATGAGCATTCCGACCATATCTCGGGACTGGGAATTCTCGCAAGAAGATATAATATCCCTATATATGCAACTCTTGAGACAATCAAGGCAATCCGGAGAGTTAAGGCAATCGGGGTTGTTTCCGAGGAGCTTTTTCATCCGATAAGACCAAATGAAGCTTTTCTGATTCATGATATTACGGTAGAACCGTTCGCTACCTCTCATGATGCCTCTGATCCGGTCTGCTATACGATGCAGTCCGAAGGGCATAAGGTGGGAATTGCAACAGACCTGGGAATGTACGATGATTATATCGTATCCAAGCTGCAGGAATCGGATCTTCTTATGATAGAAGCAAATCATGATGTCAACATGCTGATGGTGGGGCGTTATCCATATTACTTAAAACAGAGGATTCTAGGAAATCTGGGACATCTGTCCAATGACACCTCGGCGGATCTGATCAGCAGACTCCTAAGCCCCAAATTCCAAAACATACAGCTGGCACATTTAAGCAAAGAAAATAATTATGAGGAACTGGCCTATGAGACCGTGTTATGTGAGCTGACGAACCGTGGCTGTGATTTTTCCTCCTTGAACTTAAGCGTAGCCCACCGGGATGTTCCGTCCCAAATGGTTGCGTTATAACTATATTAAGAGAGGCGTGGTGGCATTTATGAAGAGAACAGTAATAACAGTAGTCGGTAAGGACAAAGTCGGCATCATAGCCAAGGTATGTTCCTATCTGGCAGACAATCAAATTAATATCCTGGATATTTCACAGACAATCGTTCAAGGCTTTTTCAATATGATGATGATCGTGGATGCAACTGGGGCACCGAAGGGCTTTGAAGAAATATCAGACGAGCTGGAGGGAATCGGAGCTGAAATCGGAGTAACAATCCGCGCCCAGCATGAGGATATTTTTGATAAAATGCACAGAATATAGATAGGAGACAAAGGCATGATTAATATACATGAAGTCATCGAAACGAATAAGATGATAGAGCAGGAAAACCTGGATGTCAGGACAATAACGCTTGGCATCAGTCTCTTAGATTGTGCCGGCCCGGATCTTGACCTGGTGAATCAGAAGATTTATGATAAGATAACCTCGATTGCCAGGGATCTGGTCTCAACCGGCAACAAAATCCAGAGGGAGTTCGGTATTCCTATTGTGAATAAGAGAATATCGGTTACACCCATTTCTCTGGTAGGCGCAGCAGCCTGTAAAACACCGGAGGACTTTGTGACGATCGCAAAGACCTTAGATAAGGCGGCAGAGGTAGTCGGAGTGAACTTCATCGGCGGATATTCTGCTCTGGTATCCAAGGCGATGACGACAAGCGATGAGCTTTTGATCCGATCCATCCCCCAGGCCTTAAGCTCTACCTTACGAGTATGCAGTTCTGTCAATGTAGGCTCTACCAAAACCGGAATAGACATGAACGCGGTAAAGCTTCTCGGCGATATCATATTAGAGACTGCTACGCTGACGAAGGAGAAGGACTCCATCGGTTGTGCGAAACTGGTCGTGTTCTGCAATGCTCCCGATGATAACCCGTTTATGGCAGGTGCCTTTCACGGTATTACGGAGGGTGATGCGGTAATTAATGTCGGTGTCAGTGGACCCGGGGTTGTGAAGAAGGCCCTGGAGAGTGTCCGCGGAGCTGATTTTGAGACACTTTGTGAGACGATTAAGAAAACAGCCTTTAAGATTACCCGTGTTGGTCAGTTGGTAGCCCAGGAGGCCTCCAAGCTGCTTAATATTCCTTTTGGAATTGTAGACCTATCCCTGGCACCGACTCCTGCAGTCGGAGACAGTGTGGCGGAGATTTTAGAAGAAATCGGTCTCGAATATGCCGGTGCACCGGGAACAACTGCGGCCCTGGCACTTCTTAACGATCAGGTGAAGAAGGGCGGTGTCATGGCATCTTCCTTTGTCGGAGGCTTAAGCGGAGCATTTATTCCGGTCAGTGAAGATCAGGGTATGATTAATGCAGTAGAAGCAGGAGCCTTGACCTTGGAAAAGCTCGAGGCAATGACCTGTGTCTGCTCCGTAGGTCTTGATATGATTGCAATCCCCGGAGATACGAAGGCAACGACAATCTCCGGTATTATCGCTGATGAGATGGCAATCGGTATGGTTAACCAGAAGACCACTGCAGTAAGGATTATACCGGTTATCGGCAAGACCGTCGGTGACCGGGTGGAATTCGGAGGACTGTTGGGCTATGCTCCCGTTATGCCGGTCAACCGTTTCGGCTGTGATAATTTCATTAACCGCGGCGGCAGGATCCCTGCTCCGATTCACAGCTTTAAAAATTAACCTTATAATTAACAAATATTACATTGAACGTAATCGGATCTCCCCTCGTCTAAGGGATAGCAGGAAATCCTTAAATGCCGGAAACAGATGAGATTCATACGAAATTCATGGGAAAGGCAAGTGTAAGTGTTATGATGGAAAAAGATTTGGAACAACTAGATTATAAAGGAATATTGAAATATTTTGCCGAGATATCCAGAATACCGAGGGGCTCAGGAAACGAAGGAGAAATTAGTGATTTTCTGGTAAGCTTTGCAAAGGAGCACAATCTGGAGTATACTCAGGATGCCGCGAATAATGTGGTTATCATAAAGGAAGCTTCGAAGGGGTATGAGGACGAACCGGCCATTCTGCTCCAGGGGCATATGGATATGGTCTGTGAAAAGAGAAAGGATTCCACCCACGATTTTTTAAAGGATGAAATCAAGCTGGTCGTAGACGGCGATTTTATTCATGCGGACGGAACCACCTTAGGTGCCGACAATGGTATAGCCGTTGCTTATATCATGGCATTATTCACCGATGATAAGCTACAGCATCCCAGACTGGAGGCTGTGATAACTACAGATGAGGAAGTAGGTATGCATGGAGCCCATGCCCTTGATTGCTCTTCCCTGAAAGCCAAATACATGATTAACCTGGACTCGGAAGAGGAGGGATATCTGTTAACCAGCTGTGGGGGGGGCTTAAGAACCACCTGTTCACTTCCGGTTAAGAGAGTAGAGGCATACGGCAAGAGGGTGAGGATCAGCCTTGGAGGACTGAAGGGCGGTCATTCCGGTATTGACGTCATCTATAACAGAACCAATGCGAATAAGCTCTTGGGCCGGCTTCTGTATGATCTCAGGGAAACCCAACCTTACGGTGTAATCTCTGCACAGGGAGGCTTTAAAGATAACGTTATTCCCCGGGAAGCGACTGTAGAGCTTCTGCTGACGGTGGATCAGGAGGAAGAGAATAAGGATGTGGAACAGAACCTGTCGGAAGCTTATACCGGTATCTGTGCTAAGGTGGCTGAGCTTATGAAGGAGTATCAAAAGGAGCTGTCTGCCAGTGAACCGGAGCTAAGCTTTACCATGGAGGACCTGGGAAATGCTGAGTCAGAGCCACTCCATCCGGTATCCTTTGAGAAGATACTGTTCCTGTTAATGAACATTCCGAATGGTATTCAGGTTATGAGCTCAAATATTGAAGGGCTGGTAGAGAGCTCCCTGAATCTGGGCATCTTCCATATTGGAGAAGAGACTGCTGAATTTACTGACTCCGTAAGGAGCGCTTATGGCAGCTATAAATATCATATGAGCAACCAATTAAATTATCTGGTCAGCTTTTTGGGCGGTGAATATGAAGTTCGTGCGGATTATCCTGCCTGGGAATACAAGAAGGATTCAGCCCTTAGGGAACATCTGAAGAGAATTTATACCGAAATGTACGGCAAGGAAATGAAGATTGAAGCAATTCATGCCGGTTTGGAATGTGGAATTATATATGAGAAAATGCCCGGTATTGATATTGTTTCCATCGGGCCGGATCTTTCCCGTGTACACACGATTGATGAGAATATGAGCATCTCCTCAACAATCAGGGTATATCAGTATTTAGAACGGCTATTGGAGGAAAAAGTAAGATAATTAACATTTCATAGACACAAGGCATATTATTCTTAGGGACCATGTAAGCCTTGTGATATAAGGTATGTTGTAGGAGAGATAAGAATGAACAATGGCGACGATTATAACATCGACACTGATCCGGAATTCAATGAGAACTTCTATAAAAACATTGAAAAAGCACTAGGTGGTGCTGAAGAGGATCAGGGGGGGACCGATGAAAACGTTGGAGCGGAGAGGGAGGAGCTTACTGCGGAAGCCGCAGTACCTCCGGTCGCATCGGATATAGGGGTCACGGAAGATGAACTGGGCGACAAGCTGGAGGATGCATTAACGGACATTAATGCATCCCTTGCGAAGCAGATATGTGAGGAACTAGAGAGTATGGATACGGATAAGATTAAGGGGAAGAAAAAGAAAACTACAAAGAGCAGAAAGGTCACGAATGGTATATTAATCGCACTGATATGCCTGCTGGGGTTAGCTTCCTTTCTTGGCTTTACGAAACCGGGGAATCGGCTGCTGTTAAAGATGGGAGCCAATCTGGGTGGTACTCTTTGGGCAAGCCTGACGAATTCCTTTGATAAGAGTCCGGTATTTGCTGAGGATGAAGATTATCTGGATGAGGAGGATCTTGCATCGAAGGGGCAAGAGATTGATCCCAGTACGATCGTATGGCCGGACCATCCCGGGGAAGGTCGGCAGGAGAAGGGCGTATACAATATTCTTCTGTTAGGAGAAGAAGCAATCGGCTCCGGTTCCGGCAGAGGACGAACGGATGTTATCATGATTGCTACCATGAATACAAAAACCAAGAAGCTGAAGCTTACGTCCCTGTTGAGAGACACCCTGGTGCAGATACCGGGCTATAAGGAGAATAAGCTAAACAGTGCTTATGAGAAGGGTGGCTTAGACCTTCTGTATGAAACCATCGCTGTAAATTATAACATCAGGCTGGATGGCTGTGTAATGGTTAATTTCGACAGCTTTGAAAAGATTGTTGATAAGCTTGGCGGAGTAGAGATTACCTTAACGGCAAGTGAAGCGAAGTATCTGAACAATACCAACTATATCTCCAAGAAGGAGTACAGAAATGTAGTAGAGGGGAAACAGGTTCTGAACGGCAACCAGGCCCTTGGTTATGCACGTATCCGTAAGAGAGCCAATATCAACGGTACGAATAATGATTACGGAAGAACAGAACGTCATCGTATCATTTTAGATGCGATATTCCAGAAGTATAAATCCAAAAGTAAGCTTGAGCTAGCTACTATCATGCTCGATATGCTTCCGATGATTACGACGGATATCAACAGTGAAAACTTTTCTGTATTACTGGATAAATTCGTATCTATGGGTACCACTGAAATTGAACAGTTAAGGCTGCCCGCTGACAAAACTTTCACGGATAACGTCAGAGTACGGGGCATGGATGTTTTAATTCCTGACTGGCAAGAAAACCTTAAGCTTCTTCATGGCTTTATCTTTGATAACGACGTAATCGCCAACGCAAACGATATAAATACTACTTCAGCAGTGGATAAGGCAACAGCCGAAGTAAATTAAATGTTTTTTCCTCAGGTGCAGGCCATACACAAGGATTTACAGTATGGTCCTGCACCTGTTGATACGTTAGACGTAATATTCCCCGGTTCATCATCATATATTGATATGGCCGCAGCGTTGGATAAGCAGCCCTGCGGACGATTAAATATTAGAAGTACGGGTGATTACATGGCAAGGTATCGAAAGGGATGGAGGAAACCAACGGTAATATCACGGAGAAAGATGCCGGTATTACTTCTTTTGCTGCTCTTTCTTCTATGCATATTTATAACCGGTTATGGACTCAGACTTCTTCGGACACAGCTGCTGATCAAGGATATTCTGAAGTCGGGAATAAACTATGATGCCTTTCGTAGCATGCAGGTTACGGAAGAGGAAATGAAGCAGGCTGAGGCGGGAATCCAAAAGGTTATCCGAAGATATCCCCAGCTTAAGTCATATTCTTATATGGATCCAATCGGATATCTGACCTTCTTCATGGTGATTAATGAATTTCATCCGGAAAACGGAGTAAGACCGGATGCAAAACTGTATGTCCGTGTAGTAACGGAGCTGTCCCATATCTCCTGGTTTCAGGAGCTTTACAGCGGTTATCAGGCTGCGCTATCCGGCTTGAGATTTTTTCCTGTGCCCACAGTTACCGGAGGGGAAGCGGATATTACCTATGAGGATTCCTGGTTTGTGCACCGCAGTTATGGAGGTAACCGGAGGCATGAAGGAACGGATCTGATGGCCTCCAATAATATCCGTGGGTATTTTCCGGTGATCAGTATCACGGACGGAAGCATCGAGAAGCTCGGATGGCTGGAGCAGGGTGGATATCGGATCGGGATTCGTACGAAGTCCGGAGGATATTTCTATTATGCTCACCTTGCTTCCTATGCACCGGGCCTTTCAGCAGGCACACCGGTGATTGCCGGACAGCTACTCGGCTTTATGGGGGACTCCGGCTATGGCCCTGAGGGGACAATTGGAAAATTTGATGTTCATCTGCATCTTGGAATCTATGTGCCGACAAAGAATGGGGATATGAGCATTAACCCATATTACATACTCAAAATACTGGAGAAGAACAGGACACAAATAAATTAATTCTTCCATCATATGGTCTGATATGATATACTTGTTCGCATAATACATGAAGCAAATTGCCATTATAAACATATGTAATGAATTTCATAATAGAGAATTTCAATTACCTAATAAGATTTAGGTGTCAAAAGTACTCTAATACTGTATCACTCGTCAATTTGCACAGAATAAGTGCATCTTTCTAGGAATGAAAAACATGTTATAGTAAGCGACTGTATGAAAGTCGTATATGTACTTCATCCAAGCGAAAGCGTGTCGCGTATAAAACATGTTTTTCATTCCTTGTAAGATAGTATATAATGCAAATTGGCGATATCACTACAAAAAAAGTACTTTTGACCCCAAATCCTAATAAGAAATGATATAAAGAGGGAACTTAAGATGATGGAAGTTTATCTTGATAATTCGGCAACAACGAAGGTAACCGAAAAGGTAAGAGACCGTGTAATGAAGGTATTATATGAGGATTACGGCAACCCATCCTCCATGCACCGTCTTGGAATAAATGCGGAAAACTATATGAAGGAAGCGGCGGCTGCTTTAGCAGTCTGCCTGAAGGTAGAGCCGAAGGAGCTGGTATTCACCTCGGGAGGAACGGAATCCAACAATCTGGCCCTGATTGGTACGGCGATGGCGAACCGTCGACGGGGGAAGCATATCATAACTACCCGGATTGAGCACCCCTCCGTTCATCAGCCCTTGCTATATCTGGAGCAGAATGGCTTTGAGATCAGCTTCGCTCCGGTTGATGAGACCGGTAAGCTCATAAAGGAGAAGCTCTATGAACTGCTTCGTGAGGATACGATTCTGGTTTCTATTATGTATGTCAATAACGAAATCGGAGCAGTCCAGGATATCAAAGAGATAGCGTCAGAGCTTAAGAACAGGAAGAAGGATATCATCCTTCATGTGGATGCGGTTCAGGCCTTCGGTAAATACAGAATCTTTCCCAAGCGGGAGGGCATTGATCTGCTAACCATCAGCGGACATAAGATTCATGGACCGAAGGGTAGCGGAGCACTTTATATCAGTGATAAGATCCGGGTCAATCCGGTTGTATTCGGAGGCGGACATCAGCGCGGTATACGCTCCGGCACCGAGAACGTTCCGGCGATTGCAGGACTGGGACAGGCTGTTGTTGAATTGTATCAGAATTTTGATGAAAAGATTTCAAGGATGTATGGCTTAAAGCAGAAATTCATCCGGGACATCAGTAAGCTGGAGGGAGTCAGTATCAACGGACTTCCCAAGGAGATTACCGGCGATTATGAGCTGGAGCAGATTATGAAGACGGCACCCCATATCATCAGTGCCAGCTTTGAGGGTGTTAGAAGTGAGGTTCTTCTCCATGCACTGGAGGACAAAGGAGTATATGTATCAGCCGGCTCCGCCTGCAGCTCCCACCATCCACAGCCGAGTGTAACCTTAACCGCCATCGGGCTGCCTAAGAACCTGATGGATTCTACACTCCGTATCTCCATGTCAGAGCTGACTACGGAGGAGGAGCTTGATTATACGCTGCTTAAGATGAAGGAGCTTCTGCCAATGCTCAGAAGATACACGAGGAAGTAAATCCAAGATAGGGAGGAAGAAAATGTTTAAAGCATTTTTAATAAAATACGCAGAGATCGGTCTGAAGGGAAATAACCGCTACCTGTTTGAGAATGCACTGAGGGACAGGGTAGGGGATTCGCTTAGACCTTTAGGGGATTATACCGTTAGTAAGGAGCAGGGTAGAATCTTCGTGGAGTGTCCGGAGGACTATGACTATGAAGAGACTGTAGCAGCCCTGCAGAGGGTGTTCGGCATCTCCTCCATCTGTCCGGTAGCCGTAATAGACGGTAATGACTGGGAGACATTAACAGAGGGAGTCGGGGCTTACGTGGATGCAATGTATCCGGACAAGCACATCACCTTTAAGGTGGAAGCAAAGCGTGCCGATAAGAGGTATCCGATGACTTCACCGGAGATCTGCATTGAGATGGGGGCATATCTGTTAAAGCGCTTCCCGGAGCTTAAAGTGGATGTCCATGAGCCTGAGGTGAGGATTACCGTTGAAGTTAGAAACAAATCCTATGTATATTCCATCATTATCCCGGGGCTCGGCGGAATGCCTGTGGGCACGAACGGGAAGGCGATGTTATTATTATCCGGCGGTATTGACAGCCCGGTAGCCGGTTATATGATCTCCAAACGAGGGGTATCCATGGCAGCAACCTACTTCCATGCTCCGCCGTATACCAGTGACAGGGCAAAGCAGAAGGTAGTGGACCTGGCAGAGAAGATTTCCGCCTATACCGGACCGATGAAGCTGTTTGTCGTCAACTTTACCGATATCCAGCTCTATATCTATGAGAAATGTCCCCATGAGGAGCTTACAATTATCATGCGTAGATATATGATGAAAATCGCTGAGAAGCTGGCAGAACAGGAAAACTGTCTGGGGCTTGTTACCGGTGAGAGTATCGGTCAGGTGGCCAGCCAGACAATGCATAGCCTGGCTGCGACCAACGAGGTATGCTCGATGCCGGTGTATCGTCCGCTGATTGCCTTTGACAAGAAGGATATCGTGGATATCGCAAAGAAAATCGACACCTTTGAGACCTCGATTCAGCCGTTTGAGGACTGCTGTACCATCTTTGTGGCGAAGCATCCCGTAACGAAACCGAATTTGAAAACCATACGCAATTCGGAGAGGAATCTGGAGGAGAAGATAGAGGAAATGGTAGAGATAGCCCTTAAAACGGTAGAAGTAATATCCGTGGGTTAAGATATGAAAAAAGGAGCTGCCATAAGGAAGATTCCTTCCATATGGCAACCCCTGTTAAGTACTTAAGGCTTAGCCTACGATGTAAGGCTTTAAAATAGCCAGGATCTGCTCTAAATTCTCATCGCTGTGGATGTTAAGATCGATTTCCTTGGATAAATCAAGGCTAAAGATACCCATGATGGATTTTGCATCTATAACGTATCTCCCGGAAACTAAATCAAAGTCGGTATCGAATTTCGTAACATCATTAACAAATGCTTTTACCTTATCAATAGAATTTAAAGATATCTTAACAGTCTTCATAGCATACTCCTCCTTTTTCGATATATGTATATACTATATTTTAGCATTTTAAAAGTCAATATACAAAGTACATAAAAAAATGAGGAAAAGTTGTATAGGTGGGAGAATAGATTACGAATTGTGGAAAAACAGTGAAAAAGAATACATCGGGATTCACCGGTACTAGAAAGGATAAGCAACAGTAATGAATAGAACAGCGGCATTTTTAAGTCTAGGGTGTAAAGTCAATTCCTATGAAACGGAAGCAATGCGCGGAATGTTTGAGCAGGCAGGCTATACAACCGTGGACTTTAAGGATATAGCAGATGTCTATGTGGTAAATACCTGTACGGTTACTAATATTGCAGACCGTAAGTCCAGGCAGATGCTGCATCAGGCGAAGAAGAGAAATCCGGAGGCGGTGATCGCAGCGGTAGGCTGTTATGTACAGGCTTCCGAGGAGGAGCTCATAAAGGATACAGCAGTGGACCTTGTAGTCGGTAATAATAGAAAATCGGATATCGTAACCATGGTGGAGCGATATTTTATGAATAACCGCAAGGAAGAGCTGGTAACGGACATTGATGCACAGCAGGAATACGAAGAATTTAAGGTTAGCTCTACTCTGGAGAAAACCAGAGCCTTCATTAAGATTCAGGACGGCTGTAACCGTTTTTGTTCCTATTGCATCATTCCTTATGTCAGGGGAAGAGTCAGGAGCCGGGAGGAGCAGGATATCCTATCGGAGATTACCTCCCTCGCTGAGAAGGGGTATAAGGAAATTGTATTAACCGGAATTCATATCTCCTCCTACGGCACGGACAGGCAGGTGGATAAAGCCAATCATAAGGAGCAGCCCCTTGCCGAGCTGATTATAAAGGTCAGCAGAATTCCCGGGATAGAGCGAATCCGTGTCGGCTCTCTGGAGCCGCGAATTATAACGGAGGATTTTGTAAGGAGTATTGCCGGGGTCAAGCAGTTCTGCCCTCATTTCCATCTGTCTCTTCAAAGTGGCAGCGATAGCGTACTTTTAAGGATGAACCGGAGGTATACCGCGGAGGAGTATTATGAGAAGGTACTCCTGTTGAGAGAGTATTATTCGAACCCCTCCTTTACGACGGATGTGATTGTCGGTTTTCCGGGTGAGACGGAGAAGGAATTTGAGGAGACCTATGAGTTTGTGAAGAAGATTGGCTTTTCCCATATTCATGTGTTTAAATTCTCTAAAAGAGAAGGGACTAAGGCAGCAGGAATGCCGGATCAGCTACCGGAGGAGCTCAAGCATCAAAGAAGTAATAAGCTGATAGCTTTGGCAGAACAGATGTCTATGGAATATAAATCGAAATTTATGGGCAGAATAGAGAAAATTCTTGTTGAAGAAGAAATTACTGTAGACGGGACCACGTATCAGACCGGCCATAATGAGAGATATCTTAAGCTGGCGGTGAAAAGTGATGAAGAGCTTACCAACAAGGTGATTACAGCTGAGGTGGTTGATACACTCACAGAGGAAATACTGCTTTGTGAAATAATTCATTGAATTTTTCGAGCAAATATATTAATATAGTAGATAATAGTAAAATCATCCTATCAATGAAATTCTTAAACAAAGCATCGGCAAAGGAAGTGAAACAATGCAGAAGGTTAACAATACACAATATTTTAGGGTACAGAAGGATACGGAAGTAATAGTTAGTGAAGTCATCCATTCGGTTTATTCCGCTTTAACAGAGAAGGGATATAATCCTGTAAATCAGATTGTCGGATATGTTATGTCGGGGGACCCGACCTACATAACGAGCCACAAAGGAGCTCGAAGCTTGATTATGAAGGTGGAACGGGACGAGATCATTGAGGAATTGTTACGTTTCTACATTGATAACGCGATTAACAAATAAACACAGGGCGGCCAGGGAGATACCGGATGAGAATAATGGGTTTAGACTACGGGGCTGTTACGGTCGGAGTAGCGATCAGCGACGAGCTTCTTTTGACTGCGCAGGGGATTGAGGTAATCCGTAGAAAGCAGGAGAATAAGCTTCGGCAGACTCTTGCACGGATTGAGGAATTAGTCAGGGATTATAATGTTACCAAGATTGTACTGGGGTATCCGAAGCTGCTGAATAACACCATCGGAGAACGGGCAATAAAATCAGAGGAATTTGCCGAGAGCCTTCGGAGAAGGACCGGACTGGAAGTAATTCTCTGGGATGAGCGTTTAACCACAGTGGCAGCTCATCAGATATTGAATGAAGGTGGCCTTAATTATATGGAGAAGGCCAGGGTGGTAGATAAGCTTGCGGCTGTTCTGATACTGCAGGGTTATCTGGATAGCCTATACCATCAGAGACAGTCGGGAAATGATTCTAACAGTGAGCTCCCGGAATAGGTAGGAACATAAGCAAAAGAATTGAAATGATATAGAGAGATTGAAAGGTTTGGTGCAGATATGGACAATAAGCCCGATGAGATTACATTTACTACAGATACGGGGGAAACAGTAGTTTTCCAGGTATTGGAACAGACCAGACTGGGAGGGGTAGATTACCTTCTGGTTAGTACGGGCAACGATGATGACGGAGAAGAGGAAGCTCTTATCTTAAAGGATATTTCGAAAATCACGGATGAGGAAGCTATTTATGATATTGTAGAGGATGATCAGGAGATTGAGACGGTTGCGGCAATCTTTCAGGAGCTGCTGGACGATATCGATTTTTATTAAGAGAAAGAATTCAGCATTATTGAAACAGGAACATTTTAATTGCATGGATATAGAATTAGATGAAACAAGGTGGAGATATGCCTAATAATCAAGAGCAATTCAAGACAATATTAAAACGGAACGGACTGAAGGTAACTACCCAGCGGGTAGCGATTCTTGAGGTTTTGAACAACAGACCGGGAAGGCATATGACGGCAGAGGAGATTTATGACTGCGTCAGGAAGAAATACCCGGAAATAGGTCTTGCCACTGTTTATCGGACGATTCAACTGTTATCGGAATTAAATCTGATTGATAAACTTAATTTGGATGATGGATATGTAAGGTATGAAATCGGACATCAGAGTTCGGAGGAAGCATGCCACCATCATCATCATTTAATATGCCTTGATTGTGGGAATATTTATGCTTTCCAGGATGACCTTTTAGAAACATTGGAGAATCGGATTAAAGAAACTCTCGGATTTGAGGTTGTGGATCATGAGGTGAAGCTTTATGGGCACTGCAGTAAATGCTTAATGCAGAGAAACAAGGAAATCTAATCATATATCATGCACTTATTTAATGGATAGAATAGTACATAAAATACCATTGGAGGTGCAATTTTTGAAGGAAAATGAAACAACAGGCAACAACAGCAATAAACAAGTAAAGGAAAAGAATTTGAAGAATAATAACAAGAACGATATAGAAACAACGGGCCTTAAGAAGGAAAATACAACCAGAGGCCG
>JAEYQV010000082.1 GCA_023409835.1 Bacillota bacterium | reverse complement strand
CAGAGGAGGAGATACTCCGGGGGATCAAGGAAGCAAAACCCCTGTCAACCTATGATAATCTGTCCGAGGCAGCCTATCTCAGGGCGAAAGAGGATTACCTGATGGGAATTAATTTCTCCAGAATATTAACTCTGAAGTACGGAAACGAGGTTCAGAAATACTTGAATACAAAGGAATGGGCAGCCATCTCCGTAGGCCGAGTCATGACCTGCGTACTCGGTATGGTGGTAAGGCGGGAGAGGGAGATCAGAAGCTTTGTTAAGACTCCGTTCTACCGGGTAATGTCTACGCTGTCAACCGGGGAGAAGGAATTTGCGGCTGAGTTTCGTGCCGTGGAGGGCTCCGATTATTATAATTCACCCCAGTTATATAAGGAGAACGGCTTCTCGGAGAAGATCTCTGCGTTAAAGATGATTGCGAATCTGGCAGGAGACCTCCCGGCAATAAATGAGGATGGAACCTGGTCGGCAGTGACCGGCGGAGAAGGGAATACGACCGATTCAGAGCCAAGGGGAGCTTCAGAAGATCAGAATACACTTCCGGTGTCAAAGGACCTACAGCCGGAACAGCTATTAGCAGAAATCACCCAGCTGGAGAAGAAGAAGGAGAATAAGAATCCCCCCTTATTATATAACCTGGCCGAGCTTCAGAATGATTGCGCCCGGATGTTCAAGATCAGCCCGGATGAGACCTTAAAGATCGTTCAGGAGCTGTACGAGAAGAAGCTGGTAACCTATCCGAGAACCGATGCCAGAGTACTGTCCTCAGCAGTTGCCAAGGAGATCTATAAGAATATCAAGGGGCTGCAGAATCTAAACAGTGCCAGAGAATTCGCCGGAGAGATATTGGAGACGGGAACGTATAAGAATATCGCTAAGACCCGTTATGTCAATGACAGCCAGATTACTGACCACTATGCTATTATACCGACCGGACAGGGCTTAAATGCTCTTGGTAGTGTTGCACCGACAGCGGCCAGTGTATATGAGACGATTGTAAAGCGTTTCTTAAGTATCTTCTATCCGGCAGCAGAATACCGCAAGGTAAGTATCATAGCTAAGATTAAGAAGGAGAGTTTCTTTGCCTCCTTCCGTGTACTGGAGAAGGAAGGGTATCTGAAGGTCCTTGGTACTGCCGGAGAGAGTAAGAGCAAAGGCAATTCCGAGGATAAGGATGCCAAAGAGGATAACGGTGAGGAGGATAATTCTGACCAGACCATGATGCAGAACATCATGAAGCTGAAGAAGGGAATGCAGCTACCGGTGAAGGCGCTTAACATCCGGGAGGGAGAGACGGTTCCTCCGAAGAGATATTCCTCCGGTACCTTAATACTTGCCATGGAGAATGCCGGACAGCTGATCGAGGATGAAGAGCTCAGGGCACAGATTAAAGGAAGCGGGATCGGTACCAGTGCGACCAGAGCGGAGATCTTAAATAAACTGATCAAGATCACCTATCTTCATTTGAATAAGAAGACCCAGATCATTACGCCAACCTTGCTTGGGGAGCTGATCTTTGAGGTGGTAAATTCCTCTATTAAATCTTTACTGAATGCGGAGCTTACCGCAAGCTGGGAAAAAGGTCTCACCTATGTGGCAGAGGGTCAGATCACGACGGAGGAATACATGGGAAAGCTGGAGGGCTTTGTCCGCAGAATGGTGGACGGGGTAAAGGCCTTAAATAATCAGAATGCCCTGATTGGGAGCTTCCGTGAGGCTGCTGCTTTTTATCAGAAATAATTCTATCCCAGCCATTGGTTGACATTGATAGAAAATAAAAGTAATATCCAATTTTTAGTGACAGATACAAAATTATGTGTTAATATTACGCCTAAGATATTTAATACAAGTTTATTTTCCTATTGTTGGGGAATACGATAAAGAGTATATACTTTATGATTTTGGAGGAAGGTTTATGTGTGGAATAGTCGGATATATCGGTGAAAAGCAAGCGGCCCCCATCCTGTTGGAGGGTCTGGCAAAGCTGGAATACAGGGGTTATGATTCGGCAGGACTGGCAGTCAGTGACGGCTCGAAAATCCATGTTTCGAAGTGTAAGGGCAGATTGAGGATGTTAAGTGAGCTGACGAAGGGTGGAGAAACCTTAGTAGGAACCCTGGGAATCGGTCATACCAGATGGGCAACCCATGGGGCACCCTCCGATATGAATTCTCATCCGCATTTTAATACGAATGAGTCCATTGCAGTTGTACATAACGGAATTATTGAGAATTACCTTAAAATAAAGAAGAGCCTGCTAGAGAAGGGCTACCAGTTTCAAAGTGAGACCGACACAGAGGTAGTAGTGCAGCTGTTGGATCATTACTATGAGGGGGATGCATTTACTGCAATCGCTAAGGCCATGGCGAAGATGGAGGGCTCCTATGCGCTGGGAATTATCTTCAACGATCACCCGGACGAATTCTATGCCGTAAGAAAGGACAGTCCGCTCATCGTTGGAGTATCCAAGGAAGGCAATTATATTGCCTCCGACGTTCCGGCAATCTTAAAGCATACCAGGAATGTATATTATATTGAAAACGGTGAGATAGTCCGCTTAACCAGGGACGCTGTGAGCTTCTATAATTCTGACCTTGAACCGGTAGAGAAGACGATGAAAACAGTGGAATGGGATATCACGGCAGCAGAAAAGGGCGGCTATGAGCATTTCATGCTGAAGGAGATCTACGAACAGCCGAAGGCAGTAAGGGATACCCTCCATCCGAGAATCAGAGAAAATGATATCGTAATTGACGAGCTGAATATGAGCGCAGAGGACATGAAGAAGCTGAAGAGGATCTTTATCGTTGCCTGCGGTTCTGCATACCACACCGGAATGACCGGTAAATACGTCATCGAGGAGCTTGCTAAGCTTCCGGTGGAAGTAGATCTCGCTTCCGAGTTCCGTTACCGCAAGCCGTTGCTTACGGAGGATGACCTGACCATCATCATCAGCCAGTCCGGTGAGACGGCAGATTCCCTCGCAGCTTTAAGAGAAGCGAAGCGTCAGGGCTGTAAGGTTTTAGGAATCATTAATGTCGTAGGAAGCTCCATCTCCAGAGAAGCAGATAATGTCATGTATACCTGGGCAGGACCGGAGATTGCCGTAGCGACTACTAAGGCTTATTCAACACAGCTGGCAGCCTTGTATCTGCTGGCAATGCATTTTGCTAAGGCCCGGGGTACGATATCCGAGGATAAATTCAGTGTTCTGCTTAAGGAGCTGGAAGCCTTACCGGATAAGATTCAATTCATATTAGAGCATACAGTGGAACAGATCCAATACATCGCCTCCAAGTTCGTGGCTGTCAAGGACAGCTTCTTCATCGGACGCGGAATTGATTACACCACAGCGCTGGAAGGGTCATTAAAACTGAAGGAGATCTCCTATATCCATTCCGAAGCTTATCCGGCAGGAGAGCTGAAGCATGGTCCGATCGCCCTGATTGAAGAGGGTACTCTGGTGACCGCGCTTCTGACCCAGGAGGAGTTGTATAAGAAGACCGTCAGCAACATCGTTGAGGTACAATCCAGAGGTGCTTTAGTTTTAGCAGTCGTAAACGAAGGCTATGAGGATGCGGCTAAGGTATGCAATATGATGATTAAGATACCGGTAACCGACCAGCACTTCACTACCTCTCTGGCCGTCATTCCGCTGCAGCTGTTATCCTACTATGTAGCAGTGGGTAAGGGAATTGACCTGGATAAGCCGAGGAATTTGGCAAAGTCGGTAACGGTGGAGTAAGATAAAGATAAATATGTAATACAGTTGTGATGTGAGTTCTCAAAAAGTTTGAGAATATGTAATTTTTGTCTCCTTTTGAAGCATTTACCATCTCCTCTTTCTTATATACTTATAAATAGCAGTAAGAACTATAATCGTAAGTGAAATTAAGGCTAACAAAGTTATGGTATATGCCATTATTTACACTCCAACTATATCATATCATTATATTTTATGTTTGAATATAACATATAATGTAAGAAAGGAAGCTAACAGGTAAAACTGTCGGCTTCCTTTTTATGTTCGCCCAGCATGGGCGAACTCTTATGGGTGAAAGTCCCTAGCATACCCTGCGTAGTGGGAAATGCATAGTCAAAAGCAAGGGTGTCCTTCGTGAGAAGGAATCTGAAGGAAGCTGGAGACGTACCTCTGGTCCGACGAACAGAAATCACATATAAGGCTCTTCTCTGAAGGATAAGTTTGCATAACAAAACGAAGTCCAATAGCTACGATATTTGTCAGAGTGAGTAAATGTGGCGGATAGATGGAGGGAAAGAGTTCGTTCTTAACTGGGGAGATCTCATACGTTACACCAAAGACTTGCAGTGATGTAAGAATGACGTATGAGAAGTCAGCAGAGGCCGTAGTAGTTAGGATAGCTGGTGAAAGCCAGAAGGAGCGAAGGGCTGAACAATCTTATCAGTTACTAAAATCATGATTGCGTATCAATGCGACATCAGGTGCAATTACACTCTATGCGGAAGCATACGGCGATGGCAGAGATACCACGAGAAGAGCGGAGGTAACGAATGTGAAGACTGATAATCTATTAGAGCAGATACTATGTTCAGAAAATCTGAACGAAGCGTTTCTGCAAGTCAAACGCAATAAGGGAGCGGAGGGAACAGACGGAATGAAAG
>JAEYQV010000070.1 GCA_023409835.1 Bacillota bacterium | reverse complement strand
GCTATGGTCAGCCGCTCAATCTGCTCAACGGTTGCCTTCACATCCTCCGTCCTGGTATTCGTCATGGATTGAATCAGCACCGGGTTACCGCCGCCGATTACTCTATTCCCTATCTTTATAACCTTCGTATGCTCTCGATACATCTAATCTCTTCCTTCTATTGTGACTAAAGCCTTTCCTGTTAGCTCCTACTCGACCTTCCGGTATAATTAGCAGATGATGCATTTTCACTGGCTTACCTGACTCTATTCTTCTAGCGCATTCCGGCTCTATTACCCCACAGGCTTACCCGATGCTTTCTTTCGTCTGCTTTCCGGCAGGACGGAAGGTCTGCTATCCCTGTTATATTATTTTACAAAGATATTTCGAATATCATTATACAAAACAAACACCATCAATACCATTAAAAGTGCCATGCCTACGAAATGTACAATTGCTTCCTTCTCCTTCGGAACCGGCTTTCCCCGTACTGCCTCAATCAGCAGGAATACCAGTCTTCCGCCATCCAGTGCCGGAAGCGGGAGCAGATTAATAACTCCCAGGTTGGTGCTGATCAGGATACAGAAGCTTGCAAGATTCAGAAGTACTACACGGATGCCCTCGCTTTTTGATTCTGAAACAATCTCTCCTACGGCATTTACGATACCAACCGGTCCGGATATTTCCTTCGGACTGGCCTTACCTGTTACAATGTAAACCACACTGTCAAGCGTATAACGGACATAGAATTTCAGATTATAAAAGCTGTTTTTAACTGTTTCCCAGGCAGATACCTTAGTACTCTTATAATTATAATCCAAACCAGGATCATAGTAAGTAACCTTCTCCGGTGTAACTGTAAGCTCCTTAAGCTCTCCCCCATGATCTATGGTAAGTGTAACGGGCTGACCGGTCAGCGGATTAGCCTCAAAATACTGATACAGATCCTTTCCTGTGACAATATCCGTATCATTAACCCGGACAATGACATCACCCTTCACCACTCCCAGCTTTCCTAAGGGCTTATTCGCATCAATTTCAAGAATTTCACCCTTCTGCTGCTCTCCACTATAGGAAAAGCCCATACGGTAGTCCGTAATCTGCACCGGTGTCAGCTGTGTCTTATATTCCTTACCATCTCGAAGATAAGTGATATCTATCGTATCTCCCGTCACCGGATGGAATATCATATACAGGTTAATTTCTCTGCTGAAATGAATCCTCCTGCCATCCAGCTCTGTAATACGGTCACCCGGCTGAAGACCTGCAGCTGCAGCCGCAGTATCCTTAGTTACTCCGGTAATATCCGCATAATCCACACCGGTTGCACCGACGACAATGAGTGCCAGCACGAAAGCCAGAATAAAATTGAAGAAGGCTCCTGCAAAAATTACCGAGAATCTTGCCCAGACACTCTTCTTGTGGAAAGCCCCTTCGTCGTTGACTGTCTCATCCTCTCCCAGCATCATACAGGAGCCACCGAAGGGAAAAAGCTTCAGGGAATACCTGGTCCCGTTTCGGACAAAGCTGGCAATTCTCGGACCCATGCCAACGGAAAATTCCGTTACTGTGATGCCGTTCTTCTTAGCCAGTAGGAAATGTCCTAATTCATGTATGATGACAACTAATCCCAAGAGTAATACTGCAACTATAATATTCATTCTAATGTTCCTTTCGAATACCCGGTTTCCTACCTCAAGCCGAGTTAAAATTCCGCTTGTGAAGCCCTCCTAAGCAAGCTTTGTTTACTGTGCTGGCTTTGACGAGGCGGGAGGTCATTCGAGCCGGGTTAATTCCTTTATAAAATCATATGTTTCTTGTTCCGTATTAAGAATTTCATTTAGATCCGGGTTCTCAATCAGACGGTGATGCTTCATAGCTTCTCCGATCAATGTCGGTATATCAAGAAAGCCGAGCTTTCCTTTCAGGAACCTCGCTACTGCCCACTCATTTGCCGCATTATATACCGTTGGCATGCTTCCTCCCGTGAGACCGGCTTCTATACCGAGCTTTAATCCAAAGAAGGTCTCCAAATCAGGTTCCTCAAAGCTTAGCTGCTTTATTGCCGCAAAATCAACTCTTTCTCCCTGCGCCAGTTCAATTCTACTTGGGTAGAATAAGGCGTATTGGATCGGAAGGCGCATATCCGGAATCCCCAGTTGGGCGATAATACTGCCGTCCACATATTCTACCATAGAGTGAATGATGCTCTGCGGATGGACCAAGACCTGAATTCGTTCCATCGGAAGGTCAAATAGCCATCTGGCCTCCATAACCTCCAGACCCTTATTCACCATCGTTGCAGAATCTATCGTTATCTTCTGTCCCATGGCCCAATTGGGATGCTTTAAGGCATCCGAAGCAGTCATGGCCTTAAGCTCGTCAAGCTTCCTACCGCGAAACGGTCCTCCGGAAGCGGTCAGCAGAATCTTATAGGCTGTTTTCTTATCTTCCCCATTCAGTGCCTGGAAGATCGCAGAATGCTCGCTATCCACCGGAAGCAGGGATACCTTCTTGTCTTTAACCAGTGGCATGATAATATGTCCGGCGGTAACCAGGGTTTCTTTATTAGCCAGGGCAATGTTCTTCCCCGCTTTAATCGCTTCTATCGTCGGAAGAATTCCGATCATACCGACCATCGCCGTAACTACTGTCTCTGCCTCGGCCTCCGTCGCGCATTCCAGGAGTCCCTCCATACCGGCAGTGATTTTAACCGGAAGCTCCTTCACCTTATCCTTGAGGAGCGCTGCTTTCTCTACATTATATACACAGGCCAGCTTCGGTTTAAATTCCCTGATCTGCTGCTCCAGAAGCTCAATGTTGCTGCCTGCCGCCAGAGCAGTTATTTGCAGCTCCTTATGTTCCCTGGCGATGTCAAGCGTCTGAGTTCCGATGGAACCTGTGGAACCAAGTATCGCAATTTTCTTCATATGAATAACCATGCCTTTCTCATATTACATTATACGGGAAAAGGATACTTTTCCCGTTTCGGAGGCATTATATGATACACTAGCTCATTTATATTTGAAATCATATGTGCCTAAACATTTTTTTCATATCGGTCTTACAGGCATTAGCATCTTCATTTGATCATAGTATCTATTATCACACTCTACTGTATAAATAATACTGTCAGATAATATACGATCGGAGCCGTAAAGATAATACTGTCAAAACGGTCCAGAATTCCGCCATGTCCGGGTATGAGTCTGCCATAATCCTTAATGTCATGATTCCTCTTGATTGCGGAGGCTGCCAGGTCACCAATTTGTGATA
>JAEYQV010000104.1 GCA_023409835.1 Bacillota bacterium | reverse complement strand
AATATCCGTCATATACGATTGTATTCTCATTTATGATTGCAAATTGATTCAGCTCTCTGCTGCCTTTTAAGAACCTGAGGGTATACAACGCCGGGCTTCCCTGCCCAGCGCTGTTCTCTGCCTCCTTCTCCGAGGGTTTATCCTTACGAAATTCCATCTGCTTCAGCTTCCCGTATAATTCCTGTGATTGGCTTTCATCTAAGGTAACCGTTGTACCGGCGTAGCTGTCCGTAATTTCAATGGTATTAAAATCACTTGACATCTCACCGATTGAAACTATTCTCTTACCGCAGCCGGTAAGAAGGCTTCCTGACAGGAATATGCTTAAGAGTACCCATATTATTCTCCTCATATCACTTTCTCCTTATCTTGGCTTTCTCTATGTAAATTATGCTCCCGTCTATCTGACGATTATGCCCGCGGAATTGTTCCATGATAGTTATTAAATTGTATTGATTTTATTCCTGATCGATACAGTGAGTAAAAAATCTTACACTACCTCGGTATTGACAGGTTACAAGTCTCTCCGCCCACTTAAGTGAACGGCACGGCGAAAGGATTATCGAAGAAGCTCGTATCATATTCCAAAAATCCCCTGTGTACAATAATATTATCTGTCAACAGGGGATTCCATATGTTATTATCTCTCTATTTCACCAACTCAATAATGCCCCAAAGTGCAGCTGACTGATAGGAATTATCGGTCAGATCATTGAATTTAGCAATGCTTTGGCGCATACCGGAAGCATTTGCATCATTTACCTGAGCCTCAAAACCCATGATTGCTCCCTCGGTGGGTGCAGTGAGAAGCGGAATTGCCAGTTCAACCAGATAGCCTTCGTCGGTTTTCTTCGCTTTCCCTTGAAAGCCGTCCTTATCCGGTTTTGTTCCGAAGGAGGAGACACCTTCACAGCTTACACGATATTGTCCGTCATCATTATCCAGATAATCTGTCTTGCCGTTGGTTTGATCAAGGAAAATCTCAACCGAATCCTGTTCGTATGCATTCCTGGACTGAGTGTTGATAATGCTGTCTTTGACCTGGAATAATACATACACAAAGCTCTCATCCCAAAGCACCTTCGCAGTACCGGTTGCTCCCTGCCAAGCAAGGATCTGATTATTTACTGCAATTTCAGGACAATTGCTCCAAGCAGCATCGATTTCTGCATCAATCACCGGTGTTCCGTATTTCGCCTGTGTGGTTTTTGCTTCTGCAACAACCTCCTGCGCCTGATGCTCGGCCAGGTATGCATCCGGATTATATACAGCGTATACTGCCTGTTTCGGTGTATAATCAGCATTGAACAGACATGGGAAGGTTTCCGACTTCCAACTCTTATTATCAGTAGTTCCCCAGAAGGTGACTCTGGCGATGGTATCCTTATACTTCTTAAATAACTGGAACAGCTTCGCATAGGTAATGGCCTGCTTTACTTCCTGCTCCTCCGTCAGACCGGAGGGTGTGGCGCCGTTGACTGCGACATCCAGTTCGGTGATGCTGACCTCCACGCCAAGCTCTGAGAATTTCTTAATACTATATTCTACGGAACCGGGTGAGGTATCTGTACCGTAATGTCCCTGCATACCGATACCGTCAATCGGGATACCCTGAGATTTCAGATCCTTTACCATTGCATATACGATGTCAGCCTTGCTTCGATTGTTTAAGCTGTAATCGTTATAATATAGCTTTAAGTCCGGATCTGCTTCATGAGCAAAAGTAAATGCCATTGCCATATAGTCCGGCCCAATGGATTTCAGCCACTGTGTCTGGCGAAGGCATTTTGTCCAATCCCCATCCTCCGGAAGAGTTACCCCGTCATTAATGGCTTCATTCACCACGTCCCAGGAATAGAACTGCCCCTTATAGTGAGTTACAATATTCGTGATATGACTTTTAAGCTGCTCAATCGCAACCTCTCTGGACACATTCTGCCCCAGCCATCTACCTGTCTGCTGATGCCAGGCCAGGGTATGTCCGATCAAATTCAGATTGTTTTCTTGTGCATACTGAACCATCGTATCTGCATTGGTATAGAAGAAGTTACCTTCGGTAGGCTGCATATACTCCGGTTTCATGATATTCTCGGGAGTAATTGCATTAAAATGCTTCCGTGTCAGCTCCAGCTCCTTGCCGCTTCTGCTTGCATCCGTATATATCGTTCCCAGGAGAAAGTCCTCCTGATACGCTTCATATAATGAAAAATCCTCCGGCCATTCATATGCGTCCTGGTTAGCTTCTGTCTCCTCTGGGGCCTCTGTTCCTGCAGTCTCAGCTTCATCTGCAGTCGCATCGGCAGCCTCGGTAACGACAGCTTCCTTATCTGTAGCTTGTGTTTCCTGTGTCTTGTCGGTGGCGGTTCCTTCCTTCGTATCCTTGCTGCACGCCGTGAATGCGGTTGACAGCACGAAGACTAAGATGCAGAACAGAGCCACATACTTCTTCTGTCCTTGATACTTCTTCATGGTAAGCTTTCCTTTCTTAAATAAGATGATAAGGTTTCAAAAAGAGTATCTGACCGCTCCGCCCCTCGCGCCGGTTCTCCTCCAATAATTTATTTCCTACCTAAGCGGACAAATCACTTTATTTACCAATTATACTATTTTGGGGATTAATAGTAAAGACCATTTGAAGTGACGATCCCGTCAATCTCATTTGCCTTTTTCAGAGCAGAAAAAGCGTTTTCATATTCCTTATTCTCAGAATAGATTTCGCTGAGAGCTTTATAGGCTTCGGCAAGGAATCTTGATGCTCCTACCGCTTCCAGCTTGTCAATCCCCTCCCTAACCGCTATCAGGGCTTCCTGCTTCCTTCCGAGCTTTAATAAGCTGAGTCCTTCGATGGTCCTGGAATTCCATACATAAGTATAATCATACTTAGAAGGTGTATATTCCGGAAATCTTACCTTCTTTATAAACTCCAGAGCTGTCTTATAATCGGCAAGCAGGTAGTAAGACTTCGCAAACTCAGTATATATTAGAGGCGGAGCAAAACGATTGGTTAAGGTAAGTGCTTTATTAAGATGTCCGATCGCTGCTTCCGGTTTTCCTGCATCATTCATAATCTTGGCCCTGATAATCTCAAGACTGGACATAACCGTAGTGTTATCGGTAAACTCGGCAAACTGCCTCGCTTTCTCCAGATGCTTTTCTATTCCTTCAAATTGTCCCCTGAAGTAATTTATGACCGCCATATTTTTATGAAGATCGTCTGTTCTGTAATAGATTTTTGTCTGCTCGGACATCGCAAGTGCCTCTTCTGTTGCCTTGATACTTTCATCAATCCTGTCAAGACTTGCTGTAAAAATCGCTCTAT
>JAEYQV010000090.1 GCA_023409835.1 Bacillota bacterium | reverse complement strand
TTCCAGTATCAATGCAACGCCAAATAGTGACCAGCCCGGTATCAATTACCCGGGAGATACTAACCAGACGGGTAGCAACGCACCGGATGCTATAATCCAGAAGGGTAGCAACGCACCGGGGGACAGGGTCGGAGCCACATCCGGCCATACCGAACGACGAGTCAGGGAGTATCAAGGAAATATCACCTCGAAGGAGGCCGGCAATATGGTTAAGAACATGATCCGGGAGCAGGAGAAAGTCCTTATGGAAACATATGAGAAGAATAATAAAATGAAGTAAAAACCATAAATCCGGATGAAACAAACCATCGTTTCCGTTGTCATAACCGGATTGTCTGCCTGTGGCAGCCATCCGGCAACAAGATGAAACGATAAATCGTTTCACTTGCCATGAATTAAAATAGAGGGTAGCGCATCTATAAAGATACAATACCCTCTACTTCTTTTCTTTAAAAAACGAAGGGGATTAACTTCTGAGTCTCAACATCAAATAATCCAGTGGTAATCAAACGTAATTCAGGTATTACCGGGAGGCTGACAAATGCAGGTGTCATAAAGGGGTCCACCCCTTCCTTAATGCCAAGCTTCCTGGCGATGGATTTCATCTCTGCAATGCGATCGGATAAAGTAACTGCATCCAGGTCACTGATCAGTCCACCGATCGGCAGAGGCAGACTGTCGACAATCTCACTCTCCAGGGCAATAGCCCACCCCCCCTGCATATCACGGATACGATTAACAGCTGCTGCCATATCCGCCTCATTCGTCCCTATCACAACGATATTATGAGAATCATGGGACACAGAGGAGGCTATGGCTCCGCGCTTCAACCCGTATCCATGGAGAAATCCAAGGCCGATATGTCCAGTTGCATGATGTCGTTCAACTACAGCAAGCTTTAGTATATCCTGATCAATCAAAACCCGTGGGTTTCCATCCGTCAGGGGTAAGATAAGCTCTTCAGTTCTTATTTCTCCCGGCACTAAGTAAATCACCCGAATGTATTCTTTCTTCACAGATCTTTGGTCCGTTCTGATGCTAAAATCTTCTGCCGTTACGTGCTTCATATGGAAGGAATACCGAATCTTTCTTAGAAGCTCCTCTCTGACTGGGGGTTCCGTTACGGATAGTTTAAGCCCATCGTCCACGATAAGCTTTCCGGCTTTTATCACCTTCTCAACCCTCATCTCCTTAAGGTCTGACAAGATAACAATATCAGCCTGATACCCCGGAGCAATTGCTCCGAGATCCTTAAGTCCAAAGTAAACAGCGGTATTATAGGATGCCATCTTAATTGCGATACAGGGGTCTGCTCCCATGCTGACGGCACGCCGGAGGATATCATCCATATGGCCGTTTGCCAGAATATCATAAGGATGTTTGTCATCCGTAACCAACATCGCTCTCTGATGGTAGGGTGGTTGGAACAATCCTTTCAAGGCTTCTAAATTCTTAGCAGCCGTCCCCTCCCTGATCATAATCCATTGTCCAAGGCTTAACTTCTCAAGTGCTTCTTTCATACTGACACATTCATGGTCAGAACGGATCCCTGCATAGATATAAGTACTGGCCTCCCTGCCGGAAAGTCCCGGTGCGTGACCATCTATTACTTTATGATGCCGTTTTGCCGCATCAAGCTTGTTCAGCAGCTTTGGTTCGCCCCGGACGATGCCGTAATAGTCCATTACCTCAGCCAAACCCAATACCTGATCACGAGCATATAAGGGTTCTAAATCTTCTGCGGTAAGGCATGCACCATTTTCATCAAATTCGGTAGAAGGAACGCAGGAAGGAAGCATGAAATAGATGTCCAGCGGCAGCCCTTGAGAGGACTCCAGCATGAATTCAATCCCATCCATGCCGCTTACATTGGCAATCTCATGGGGATCGGTAATTACTGCTGTTGTACCATGGGGAAGTGCAGCCTTCGCAAATTCCACAGGCTTCAACATGGAGCTCTCAAGATGAATATGCCCGTCGATGAAGCCGGGGGCAGCAAATTTACCGGTACAGTCAAACTCCAATGTCCCGGTATAATTGCCAATTCCGACTATTCTTCCGTTGCAAACTGCAATATCTGCAACCTGCACGGCTTCTGTAAATACATTAATGATACCTGCATTCTTTAACACCAGATCTGCTTTTTCAATGCCTCTTGCTGTTGCTAATTCCTTCGTAAGCATAGTTCACCGCCTTCTTTTACTTAATTAAATGCTGACTGATACTTGGAAGATAAGAAGAACAGCTTTTCTGTTTCCAATTACTTTACTTCAGCCGGATTCGTAAGTATAGCGTTCAGGTCAAACGCACAAATCCGATCAACGGGATAGGATGCTTTTGCAAATGCACCTGATTCAAAATTTACATACAGATAGCCTCCGTCCAGAGCAATTTCCTCGTTCATGGAGGGCATTTCGACAGAATTCACTATAACCCCAAGCGGAATTA
Organism: Bacillota bacterium; assembly: GCA_023409835.1. Classification (GTDB taxonomy): domain Bacteria; phylum Bacillota; class Clostridia; order Lachnospirales; family Lachnospiraceae; genus Mobilitalea. The sequence goes on along the minus strand of JAEYQV010000090.1, from coordinate 1,443 downwards.
CTCCGTTCTTCTTCTCAGCATACCTTGGCTGATATACGTCAATCTGGCGCATATACCCGCGGAGTCCCTGATACAGCTGGCAGGAGCGGGACAGAATCAGATAGCCATCCTCGGTAAAGGCGATTCCCTGTACTCTGGTCGGCATCGTGATGGTATCTTCTTTGACCAGAGTTATGGTATCTCCTTCCTTATAAAGGTTGTAACTGTACATTTTCGTGGTTTTTAATTCGTTATAAGAACCAACCCAGAGCTTATTATCATGATATGTCATATAGGATGCAGTAATACCTAGCTCGTTGGTCGTTCTGAAATAGACATATGCATATGCCCCACCTGCATCTACTGCTGCCTGCACATCGGTATATGGTATGGATGAGACCTTCTTACCGACTGCCACCCAGACATCCGTACCGTCAAAGGCAATACCGCCTGCATGGGCTTTCACAGGAAGAACCAGAGTAGTAAGCAGACTCCGGCTGGCCTTATCCATGACATAGATAACGGAATTCTCTTCGGAAGCCTGATCATAAGCAGTCATAAGCAGATAATCCCCGGCAAAGGTAATCCCTTGCGGGCACATCCTCGTACTGGAGAAACCACCGACATTCGTCGTGATTAATCCGGGAATAATATAGCTTATGTCATAATTTACATTGTTTCTGAAAAACTCCAGCCCCGTATAAGCCATCGAAGCTTCAAACGTTGTCTGATCGGGAAAATACTTGGCTGTTGTGCTGGTAGCTGCAATCTCTGTAATCAATACCGGTCTCTTGTCGGATGGAAGACTGTCATAGATAACTCCATTATATTCACGGCGCGCAATCGCATAGAAGGAGTAGGTATTGCCGATAGTCAGTCCTTCTGCAATATAGGTACAGTTGGTATTGCCGACATTGGTTCCAAGTAGAGTATAACCGATAATGTCATCCCCTATGTAGATGTCATAGGAACTGGCTCCTGTTACCTTCTTCCAGGTAAGCCTTACCTTCTGTTCTCCTGCTTTATAACTCAGGGATACCCTGGCCGGATTGGTGCTGATACTTACCTCCATCGAGAACTTACCTGAATATTTCTTATCGAACAAATAAGCACAAACCTTATATTTGTAACTGGTTCCGGAGGCCAGTGTATTATCAATATATACAGCCTGGGTTGTTGTTCCTACTTCCTTATAGCTGCCTGAGGATACCGGAGCACGGTAAATCAAGTAACCGGTGGCACCGGGTATCTCATTCCAGGACAAGGAAACGGAGGAGGCTGTCGTTCCGGTAACCGTTAGTCCTGTAACAGCCTCCGGAGAGGTGGCTGCTGTGAACGGATCGGAGAAATCTCCCCAATAGCCTATCCCATTCTCATCTCCCACTGCTCGTATCCGGTATGTATGCAAAACTCCCGGTGTATCAAATAGCGTAATACTGTTTGTGGCCGAAGCGCTGTAATAGT
>JAEYQV010000101.1 GCA_023409835.1 Bacillota bacterium | reverse complement strand
GAGGAATATGTTGTTCATTACTAAAAAATGTTATATCATAGAGGTAGTAATCCTAACTGCGATCATCAGTTTATCAAAAACTAATATGTGGAGGTAGAACATGCTACATAGCATTTGGGGCTTAGATATTGAACTGAAAAACGAAGAGCTATTACGCCGGCAGGAGAGAAATCGAAAGTATATGATGGATTTAAGATCAGAGAATCTACTGCTTAACTTTAATATTGAGGCGGGACGCTATACGGTACCTTATCAGCCCGAAGGAATTCATGGAGGCTGGGAAGCACAAGTCTGCCAGCTGCGGGGACATTTTCTGGGACATTGGCTTTCTGCTGCGGCGATGCGCTATTTTGCAACCGGAGATCAGGAGATTAAGGCTAAGGCGGATGCTATCGTCCATGAGCTTGCCATCTGCCAGCAGGAAAACGGTGGGCAGTGGGTCGGCTCCATTCCTGAAAAATACCTACACTGGATTGCGAAAGGGAAATCGGTCTGGGCACCGCAATACAATCTACATAAAACTCTGATGGGTCTTACCGATATGTATGAGTATACGGGAAATCAAGAAGCGCTGAAGGTTGCTTCAAGCTTTGCGGACTGGTTTTATGATTGGTCAGGAAGCTTTTCAAGAGAGAAATTTGATGATATTTTAGATGTTGAGACAGGCGGCATGCTGGAAATCTGGGCTCAGCTGTTGGGCTTTACAGGAGAGGAGAAGTACAGGACACTGCTCAAACGATATTATCGATCACGCCTGTTCGACCCCCTGCTGGAAGGAAAGGATGTCCTGACCAATATGCACGCAAATACCACCATTCCTGAGGTGCTGGGTTGTGCAAGAGCCTATGAGGTGACCGGTGAACAAAAATGGCGAGATATTGTAGAAGCATATTGGAAGCTGGCTGTTACGGAACGTGGCCAATACGCCACCGGGGGACAGACGAACGGTGAAATATGGAGCCCCAAGAAGGAGCTTGGAGCCCGTCTTAGTGATAAAAATCAGGAACACTGCACAGTCTATCATTTGCTGCGTTTGGCGGATTATTTATTCCGTTGGACGAAAGATGCCACATATGCAGACTACTGTGAGATGGGTATCTATAACGGTCTGATGGCTCAGGCATACTGGAAACGGTTTTCAACCAATGGGCAGAAGTATGACACTCCGGCCGAGGGTCTTCTGACTTACTTTTTACCGTTACAGCCAGGGGCCGGAAAAGGATGGGCCAGTGAAACCAATGATTTCTTCTGTTGTCATGGTACCTTGGTTCAGGCCAATTCCGAATGGGAAAGAGGCATTTTGTATCAGGAGGGGCGCGAGCTCTATCTTTCTCAATATTTTGATTTTTCAGCTGAGCTTAAAGTCGACGGAAACAGGCTTGGGATTTCTATGAGCCGCGACACTTTAACCGGCAGCTACCACCTTTCAAGTACTTCAGATGGTAAGCAGAATATACACGAACACACCTCCAAATATCCTCGACACCCCGAATGTCTTGCCCAAGTGATTACCATAAGCGCAGAATCGCCGTTGGACTTTATTTTAAATGTCCGAATCCCCTGGTGGGTTAAGGGAGAAGCAACAATTTGCATCAATGGGACAGAGGTTATTCATGTCAGAGATAAAGCCATATTTTATTCCTTGAATCGTACCTGGAGGAATCATGATTCCGTGCGTATTGTTCTGCCTCAAGGAATCACTCCATGGCCTCTGCCGGAAGATAACAATATGGTGGCCTTTCTTTATGGACCAGTCCTGCTTGCAGGACTATGTAATGAAGAACGACAGCTGGTGTTGGATGGAAAATTGCCGGAGCAGCTTCTCGTCCATGATAACGAACGTGAATGGGGCAGCTGGAGAGATACCTTCAAGACAATAGGGCAGGAACGGGGAATTCGTTTTATTCCAATGTATCAGGTGGGTTACGAGACCTACACAACTTATTTTCCTTTGAAGTAAAGGCAGAAAAAAGCCAAATAAAGTGGGACCAGTCAATATTTTTGATCTGGTCCCGCTTTTGGTGTGGTGTGTCCAGCGAAGCTGGGCCATACTTGCCGGTGGGCACACGTTCCAACGGGTGAAAGTCCCCAATCCGCCCGGCCTCCTACCCGATCGCCTGCATGTAATCAAGACCTTATATATGTCCGGCTGTTTTCACCGATGACTGATGAAGGATGACCCGGTATTGCATTGTAGAAAATGTACAAAAAAACACGATAATAGCATATAAAAAACAGATGAAGTTTATAGAAGGAAACAGATTCTACTTACATTTACGAAAGCTTTTTGATAGAATAGAATTATAAACTTATAGAATTTATCTTTGAGAAAGGGGAATCATGATGTTTGAAGTCGGTGATTATATTATCTACGGCATAAATGGTGTATGCAGAGTAGAAGCTATAGGCAATCTGGATGTAAAAGGGATTCCCAAAGATAGGATGTTTTACACTTTAGTCCCTATATACTCAAAAGGTAGCAAATTATTTACTCCCACCGATAATGAAAAGGTAATCATGAGGCGGGTAATGAATATGGAAGAAGCCCAGGCACTGATCGATGATATCAGAAACATCGAGACCATATGGATTGCGGATGAGAAAAAACGAGAAATGATCTATAAGGAAGCGCTGAAGAAATGTGACGGCAGGGAATGGGTGAAGATTATCAAGACCGTATATCTGAAGAAGAAATTAAGGATATCCGAAGGAAAGAAGGGGATTGTCAGTGATGAGAAATACCTTCGTATGGCTGAGGATAATTTATATGGTGAATTAGCCATCCCGCTCGGTATGGACCGAGCTCAGGTGGAACAATATATAACCGACAGAGTGGAGCATATGGAAGCAGAAGCTGAGCTCTCCTGAGCGGCAATTCACAATGAATCTTTGACTGCTATTGGTGCTCCGTTTTTGATAAGTTTAGGTAAGTATAGGTAAGTTTAGGAAAAGTCCCTTGACGAAAAGCATATTTTAACATATGATATAGAAGAATCAAAAAAAGGAAGGTACACTATGAACAATACACTTAGATGGATAAAATTTGAATCTGTTATGATGGCAAATTTTGCTATTAACGGGATAACTGCGCCCAAATTTAACAGCTTCAAATCAAATCGGATAAGTTTATTGGACATTTCATAAAATTCGCGGGCAGAGAGCAATCGGGAATAATTCGTTGCATACTGCAGGACGCTCATTGAAATAGCAGAGCAGGAAGAAACATTATTGATTATGAAACCCAAAGCTTATTGGCTTTGGGTTTTTTTGGTTTTGAGCTTCGTAATTTATAAAAAAGAATGAGAGGAAAATGAAAATGATAGAATTGAATATTCACAATTTAACGAAATACTATGGCGCCAATCAGATCTTCAAGGACATATCCTTTGATATAAAGACGGGAGAAAGGGCTGGACTAATCGGTCAAAATGGTTGCGGCAAGACGACAATCTTTAAAATACTAATGGGTTTAGAGGATTATCAGGGAGGAGAAATCAGCATCCGAAAAGGTGCCAGAATAGGCTATTTAAATCAGATCCCGGACTATGCAGAGGAGGTCAGTACGATGGATGTGCTTCAAATGGCCTTTGAGGAGGTTCACATGATCAAGAGGAAGCTTCAGGAGCTGGAGGAGCAGTTTGGAGCACTGGAAGGGGATCTCTTGAATCGTGCATTGGAAACCTATAGCCGTTTAACTCAGCAATATGAGCTGTCAGGGGGATATGAGCTTGAAACCAGAATAAGCAAAACGACGGAGGGCTTGCAGATATCGGACCAGATGTTAAAGCTGCCCTTCCAGGCCTTAAGCGGAGGGGAGAAGACCAGAGTGATTCTGGCGAAGATCCTTTTAGAGGAGCCGGATATTCTGCTGCTGGATGAGCCGAGCAACCATCTGGACCTGGTAGCGATAGAATGGCTGGAGGGGTTCCTTAAGAGTTATCCGGGTGCCGTGCTGGTCATTTCCCATGACAGGTATTTCCTTGATGCGGTTGCCGGGAAGATTATTGAGCTTAAATCTGACCGCGCTGATCTCTATCTCGGTAATTATAGCTATTATGTTACTGAGAAGGAGCGTAGGTTCTTGATAGAGCTTAAGAATTACCAGAATGAGCAGAGAAAGATTGACCGGATGGAGGAGCAGATAGAACGCTATCGGATCTGGGGTGAGATGCGGGACAGCGAGAAGATGTTCAAACGGGCAAAGGAACTGGAGAAACGGCTGGAGAAGCTGGATACTCCGAAGAAGCCAATTCTGGAAAGTAGGAAAATCAGGCTGGACCAGAAGGTCAATGGAAGGACAGGGAAGCTTGTACTCGAGGTGGAAGGCTTAAGTAAAAGCTTTGAGAACAAGGAGCTTTTCCATGACATATCGCTCCTGCTTTATTATCAGGACAGTGCCTGCATCATAGGAAGGAACGGCTGTGGCAAAAGCACCTTGCTAAAAACGATGATGGGGGAACTTAATGTAGACGGGGGTACCATAAGGCTTGGGGCCCAGGTATCCATCGGATATCTGCCTCAGAGTGTGGAGTTTGAAGATGAGGAGCAGACAATCCTAGAGCATTTCTCCAGGCTTCATAACCTTACGACCGGAGCAGCTCGTTCCCAGCTGGCCAGGGTCCTGTTTTTAAAGGAGGATGTGAATAAGAAGATTAAGTTCCTCTCCGGCGGAGAGAAAAGCAGGCTGAAGCTTTGCTCCTTAACCTATACAGGGGCTAATTTTCTAATTCTGGATGAGCCTACGAATCACCTGGATATTGACTCCAGAGAAGTTCTGGAGGAAACTCTTATGGAATTTCCGGGAACCCTGCTGTTCGTATCCCATGACCGTTATTTCATTAATAAGGTGGCAGATAGGATCATCACGTTAACGGATGCCGGAATTAAGATATATGACGGAGACTATTCCTATTATCTTCAGGAACAGAAAAAGGAGCGGGAGAAGGAAGGCCTGCAGACAGCTGATTCTGCTAGCATAAAAAAAACAGGTGATATGAATAGGGTAGGAGTAAGCCGGGAGAACTTAGGAGGGATGAATTCCAAGAAGTCCGGTCAGACTGCGGTTAATCAGGCTATAGGGATGGGGAATTCAGCCAGTGATAATAGGAGTAAGCCGAAAATGAAAGCGGCAAAGTCCCAGCTACAGCTTGAGAATGAGATAGAAGAATTGGAGGCTAAGCAAGCGGAGCTTGATTGGCAGATAGAACAAAACGGTACGGATGCGGTCCTGCTAAAGGGACTTTATGAAACACGGCAGCTTCTGGAGGAGGGATTGATCGCCTTATATGAGGAATGGGAACAAGCACAGATGGCATAGAGCAACCGGATTGTCTGCCTAGAGCAGCTAACCGCTAATATAAATAGGGGCGTTGTCAATGACAACAGCCCCTTTATCATAATTGTTCATAGAATATCAATCGTTATGTATTATTCTTCCTCAGCTTTGGATTTCTTGCCGGAAAGCTTACCGAGGATAAAAACAATAATGGTAAGAAGTATGATAACAACAAAGATACTGAGCATTCCTTTGCCCATTACTTCAAGAGATGTCATAAAATCCGAACTTAAAATAGCTCCCATAATAACTCCTTTCACAAGCAGCAGCTTGGTCTTACCAAGTGACCAAAGCTACGGATATATTTGTCCAACTCCCGGAGGATTAACCAAGAATATCAAGTAACAGCTTAATTACGACACCACCTGCAACTACGGAACCGATCTGACCGGATACGTTAGCACTGATTGCATGCATTAACAGATGGTTGGAGGGATCCTCCTTCAGACCCATCTTCTGGACAACACGTGCGGACATCGGGAATGCGGAGATACCTGCTGCACCGACCATGGGGTTAATCTTCTTGCCCTTTGGAAGGAATAGGTTAAGCAACTTGGCAAATAATACACCACCAATGGTATCAAATACGAAGGCAACCAGACCTAAGCCCATAATCATCAATGTCTGCCAGTTGATAAAGGCATCTGCAGTCATCTTGAAGGAGATAGTGATACCAAGTAATAAGGTTACAAGGTTAGGAAGAACATTCTGCGCTGTATCTGACAGAGAGTTAAGAACACCACATTCTCTGATCAGGTTACCAAACATCAGGAAGCCGACTAAAGCCACGGATTTCGGAGCGATGATACCGGCGATAAAGGTTACGATAATCGGGAACAGGATTCTGGTGGTCTTAGTAACGGACTGGGGATTATATTCCATACGAATCAGGCGTTCCTTCTTCGTAGTAACCGCTTTGATTGCCAGAGGCTGCACGATGGGCACCAGAGCCATGTAGGAATAGGCCGCGACTGCAATCGGTCCCAAATAATCCGATTTCAATATATTAGCTACCAGAATAGAGGTAGGACCATCGGCAGCACCGATGATACCGATGGATGCCGCATCATTTAAATTGAAGCCAAGCAGCACAGCAAGGGAGATCGTAGCAAAGATACCAAACTGGGCAGCTGCACCGAATAAGAACATTTTAGGGTTCGATAACAGGGGACCAAAGTCGATCATCGCACCGATACCGATGAATAACAGTAGTGGCAGTGCTTCAGATGCCATAATACCGGTATTGAATAACCATTCAATAATACCTTCGCTACCTAATACACCTGTGTCAGGTATATTAACCAAAATAGCACCTAGGCCCATCGGAAGCAGTAGGGAAGGTTCAAGCTCCTTACCGATTGCCAGCCAAATCAAAACAGCGCCTATAACATACATGACAACCTGTTGCCAGGAAATATCCATAATACCTGACAATAAAAAATCCATAATAATGTCCTCCTTAGCGTGTATAAAATAAAATTATTTTAAAATCAAATTGTTTTTATTGTAGCTCACATGGCATAGTAATGTCAATGATGTTTTATAGGATGTTTATAAGATTAATAAGATGTTTATAGGTAATAAGCGATTCAATGTTTGGAAAATGATATATGCTAATTGTGTGGGATATATCGTAATAGTTTTCCGGTAATTGCATATAGTGATTCCAGAGATTATATAAAGTTTTCCAAAGTTTGTATCGGCAAATATCACGGAATAGTAAATTTAACATTAGATGAATTCAACAAAACATTGGCTTGGAAATATACAAAATAAATAGTCTTAAAGGAAAAATATACATATAAATATACTTGTATTGTGCAAAATGGCAGATATCGCAGAAGGTTTAGTTTGCTATTGCACAAAATATATAAACATGATAACATCAATGATGTGGCTAAAATCAGCCAAATAATTATTATAGGGAGATGAGCATTTTGAGTTTGACTTTCTTTCAAGTAGCATCCATTGTCATTTCCGTATTAGCTTTCGGAACAGCATTTTGGCTTTACAGATGGGTGGCTTCACAGCCTTCCTCCAACCCAAGAATTGCTGAAGTCGGTAAGTTGATCAGAAATGGCGCAAACACGTTTCTTGCAAAAGAATACAAAACCCTGTTACGTTTTTGCGGGGTAGCAGCAGTCCTCATTTTTGTGTTTCTTCCCTCGCCTATCTGGAAGGGTAATATTGTGGATAACATTACCATGGCCGTTGCATATATATTCGGTACGGTATTCTCCGCAATTGCAGGAAAAGTAGGTATCAGTATTGCAACAATAGCAAATATTAAATCTGCCGAAGCTTCAACGAAGGGAATTAAGCCTTCCTTTATGTCCGGATACCGTGGTGGTGCGGTTATGGGTATGGCAGTAGTCGGCTCCAGTTTACTTGGAGTTACTCTGGTTTATATGATAACAAATGATCAGACCGCAGTATTAGGCTTTTCCTTTGGTGCCAGCTCCTTAGCCCTATTTGCAAAGGCAGGCGGCGGTATCTTCACAAAGACAGCGGATGTCAGCGCAGACCTTGTTGGTAAGGTTGAGCTTGGTATCCCTGAGGATGACCCGAGAAACCCTGCAGTTATCGCTGATAATGTAGGTGACAACGTAGGTGACGTTGCCGGTATGGGTGCTGACCTTTTCGATTCTAATGTTGCTTCCATGGCAGCAGCGATCGTTATGGCAGCTGCGCTTGGTGATCCAAAGAAAAATATCGGTATGGTTATCTGTTATGCAGCAATCGGTTTGCTTGCCTCCATTATCGGTGTGTTTACCGCTAACATGAAGGAAGGCGGAAGCCCGACCAGAGCCCTTAACACGAATACATATGTTACGACAGCAATCTATGCTGTATTAACAGCAATAGCTACTCATTTCTTTGATTTTGAATGGCGTATCTGGGCAGCCAGTGCAATCGGCTTGTTAGTAGGCGTTATTATAGGTATTGCCAGTGATTACTTCACTGATGATTCGAAGAAACCGGTTCATATGGTTGCTAAGGCTTGCGAAACAGGTCCTGCCTTTACGATTATCTCCGGTATTTCCTATGGCTTATTGAGTGCCCTGCCGGCTATGATCGGTATCGGTATCTCCGCACTTGCAGCATATAATGTAGTTGCACCTCTCGGTGCAGCAACCGGTAATGAGGTAGCTTATGGTATGTTCGGTATCTCCATGGCAGCAGTCGGTATGCTCTCCATCGTCGGTATGATCATTTCCAACGATGCTTACGGCCCGATCGTGGATAATGCCCGCGGACTTGTTGAGATGGGTGACTTGGGTGATAAGGCTCTTGAGATCACAGACTCCTTAGACAGTGCCGGTAATACCGTTAAAGCGGTAACCAAGGGCTTCGCTATCGGTGCTGCAGGTCTTACGGTAATTGCTCTGTTAGGAGCCTTCATTACCGAGGTGAATGATGCAGCTCTAGAACTTGGCAAGACCGGTATTACCAATGGCTTTGATTTAACCAATCCCACCGTTTTCTTCGGTCTGCTGGTTGGTGCTGCGATTCCTCCGGTATTCTGCGCGATGCTGATGCTTGGTGTTGATCGTAACGCTCAGCGTATGGTTGCTGAGATCCACCGTCAGTTCAGGGAAATCGTCGGCTTAAAGGAAGGCAAGAAGGGTGTTTCACCTGAGTATGATAAGTGTATCGAGATTGCTACCCACGGTGCAATCAGAGAGTTGATCCCAGCAGGTCTTGTAGCAATCCTTTCCACATTAGTTGTAGGCTTTATCGGCGGTGTGAATGCAGTCGGCGGCTTTATCACAGGTAATATCGTAAGCGGTCTGGTTTTTGCATTGTTCATGTCCAATGCCGGTGGTCTGTGGGATAATACGAAGAAATATATTGAGTCCGGGCATCACGGCGGTAAGAATTCCGAAGCTCACAAAGCAGGTGTTGTTGGAGATACCGTTGGCGATCCGTTCAAGGATACCGCAGGTCCCTCCATCAATACACAGATAACGGTAGTTACCCTGGTAGCTTCCCTGGCAGCTTCGTTATTCTTACAGTTCAACTTTATTGGGCTATTCTAATCCTTTCATTATCAGAGAGGGTTGTGTATTACAAATATAATCGGTTTGTCTGCCTGTGGTAGCCAATCGTCAATAGGAAAGAGAGGGTATGGGACTTCCGGTGGGATTTCCTGTGGGACTTCCCACATCCTCTCTTTTTTAGCGCTTTAGCCTATGAACTGATAGGAATATAGATATCCATCTCGCAATAGCTATCACTGCATATGGACAAATCCATCCGTTCAAAATGATAGGGCTGGAGCTGCTTGTGCCTCGTGTTCATAATCCAATAATCAGAATAATCATATAGCTCTTTTAAGGTTTTGTAGTTTAGCTGTGTGAAAGCATGGAAGCCGATGTAGCGAAAAACGGCATATTCCTGCAAGGGAATTGTCATGGCAACAAAAGGGTACTCCGGTATATTGGGAAGGGAGGTTTCCACACAGGGTATATAATCATTACTGATCATGTAATCTGGGCGGTACCGGATAATTGCCAGATAGATATTCTCATTCATTCGATTGGGAACTTTCGCCAGATACTGCTCACGGAACAGCAGCGCCACCTTATTAGTCGTAGAATGCATCAGGTTCTCGGCATGGAAGATCTCTTCTGTGATTCCCTGAATATAAAACTGTGGCTTCATCACCATCCTTGGCTGGACGACAAAGCCCTGATCGACACCTGTCAGGGTGGCAATATCAATATTCTGCTCAATCGGCAGTTCAACCTTAAGCTTCCGATATTTTGCCGGAGTTAGCCGGAACTGATTCTGGAATGCCCGGATATAGGACTGCTCATAATCAAACTGATACTTGACTGCGATATCGAGGATGCTCAGTCTGGTATCAATCAGATCATGGAGACTTAAGCTCAGTCTACGTCCACGGATATACGCCATCAGTGATTTGTTGGACAACGACTTAAAAAGCCGCTCCAGATGGTACTTTGACAATCCGATCTTTTTGGACAACTCGTCAAGGCTCAGTGGATGCAGGAGGTTTTCCTCGATGGTATCAATTGTGGCTTCAATTAGTGATATCTGATTAGCATTCATACTTATACCTTTCCTAGGGATATTGTTAAGATTTAAGTTTTCCATTCCATAACACGATGGATCATCCATTCGTAGCTGTAATATTTTATGTATTTACAATAATTATTCCAGTCGCAAATAGCAAGAAATGTTAATTTTGCCTATTTTTCTTATTATATAATAAGGAGCATAATAAGTAAAATGGAAAGGTGGAATGAGATGAAAATCAAGAAAAAACAATTATTACTGCTAATAAGCTGTCTTATGACAGTTATTACTGTTGTGGCCTGCAAGAAGGATGACACAGCCATGTCGGAGGGGGAACAAATGGAAATGAATTCAGAATCGGATAAGGAAGAAGACGGTGATATGGAAGAAAATAAGGAAGAGAACCAGGCAGAGAGCAAGGCTGAGAATAAGGCGGAGAATAAGGCTGAGAACAAGGAAGACAAGCTAGAGAAAGCTTCTGCGCAAGCTATGGATCAAACAACGGATGCCGGAACAGATGATAAGAAAGAAGAGCACTATATTAAGGAAACCTTTACCTCCACAGCGCTGGCATCAGCAAAGGATGGAAGCAGCCCGGTAAAGGAGATCAAAATATATTTGCCACCGAATTATTATACTTCACAGAAAAGCTACCCGGTTGTTTATTTCTTTCATGGCTTTGGTGACTCCTTAAATCTTATCAGCTCGAATCAAAAAGATTTTGACGGGCTTATGGTAGGGCCTGATCAGAAGGAATTCATCGTCGTAGAGGTGGATGGCCGTCGCGCCAGCACCTCCCAGGCCTCCTTCTGGGTGAATTCTCCGGTTACCGGTCAATGGGAGGACTATGTTATTGATGAGATAATTCCATATATTGATCAAAACTATAACACAATTCCCGAGGTGAACTCCAGGGGAATTGCCGGATTTTCCATGGGTGGCTTTGCCAGTCTTAATCTGGCCTTCCGTCATCCGGATGTATTCTCCTGTGTCCTTTCACTCTGCCCGGGCTTATTAAAGGATGGCTCCCTTGACAAAGCAATGGCTTCCTGGAGAGGAGATTCCACCTTCCTAACCTGTTATGGACAGGCCTTCGCTCCCAATGAGGAGAATGAGAAGCTGTGCGATATTCCGGTATTGGATGGAACTCCGGTGGATAATGAGATAGTAAAGAAATGGTATACCGGTTTTGGAGATCTGGAAGAAAAGATAGAGGCATACCTATCAAAGGAGCAGCCACTGAAGGCAATACATATCATATACGGAACCAGCGACTACTACAAATGGATACCGGAGGGCTGTATTAACTTCTCCGAACTACTGACGGAAAAGGAAGTCGACCACACCCTGACAGACATACAGAGCGGCCATAACATTCCGATGGATTATGCCAAGAACTTTTTTGTTCCCTTCTTCTCCAAGAATCTGGCATCTGATTAATAAATAATATATAAGCTTATCCTATTTCCATTCCGAAGGGCTTTGTATAATTACAAGTAAAGTTTGTAATTACAGAGCCCTTCCTTTTACTTAAATAGGGGGATTTTCTAGAGCCCGATTTCGTTGTTGATTTCTCTGAGTATAGTTGCCATTTCATGGATGGTGATGTATAATGAGAGATGGCTACAAGATATAGTACTGAGGATGGATTTTTACGGAGCTTATGATTAAATTTCATCAGAAGAACTACGGAGGACGGCAATGAAGAAGAAGCTTCTTATATTTGGATTATTTATAACTATCCTCTTCCTGTTAACCGGCTGCAGCTTTGCCGGAGGACATTACCGAAGCGGCAGGAAATGTTTCTTAAGCGGTAATTATGAGGAGGCGGAGGAGAATTTTGCCGCCGCTATCAGGATAAATCCAAATCGGGCAGAGTATTACATCGATTATGGCATGACCTTAATCGCTCTCGGGCGTTATGAGGAAGCAATCGCGCAGCTGGATCGGGGATATATGGACAAGAATATCCTTATGGTGAAGGAGAATAACAAGAGAGCTTTGCGTGGAAAAGGAATTGCTTTTTATAATTCACAGGATTACATAGAGGCGATTAGACAATTTGATGCTGCCTTGGATATCAGTGTATTATCAGAACTCGATATGGATATATTGTATTATAAAGGAAATGCTCAATTAATTACAGGTGATTATCCGAAGGCAAGAGAGATATTTAACCGGATTATTGATACCTTTGGAAATGAAGCCGAGGCACTTGGAAAAAGGGCATATACCTATCTTAAAACAGGAGAATATGACAAAGGGATTGCAGATTATGATCTGGCAATCAGCGCTCAGCCGGAAAACTATGAGTATTATTTCGGAAAGTATGAACTGCTGATGGCAATGCAGGATGAGCAGGGAGCCGAAAAGGTCCTCTCACAGGCCTCATCGATTGAAGCAAAATCCAAGGAGGATAAATATAACCTGGCAAAAATCCATTTCTACCAGGGACTTTATGATATTGCTCTCGCAGAGCTTAATGAAAGCTTTGCCCAAGGCTTCCCGGAAGCGTATTTCTATATCGGTGAAATCTATGCAAAGGAAAAGGATTATGCCACGGCAATCTATTATTATGATAAGTATATGGAAGAAGGAGAGGTCAGGAAGTCGGCGGTATATAACCAGGCTGCCTTCTGCAAGATGAAGCAGAATGATTATGAAGGAGCCCTGAAATATTTAGAAACCGGTATCACCTTCGGAGACGCCGAAGCAATGAAAACCTTAAAGAGAAATGAAATCATAGCTTACGAGAAGCTTGGCAGGTTTGACATCGCCATCGGAAAGCTGAATGATTATTTGACCAGCTATCCGGATGATAAGGTAGCGGCGAGAGAACTGGAATTTGTAAAAACCAGGAACCTGCTGCCGAATAGTTCAGAGGAGTAATTATATTATATAGAAGATAGTATGTGATAGTACTTAATGTAAGAGAGGGAATCTATGTCGGAACTATATGAGATTAAGGAGCAGCAGGAACGCTTTATATTGGTGGGAGTGGCTGTTACTGATAATGATGATACGGCTCAGTCTCTGGATGAACTGGAGGAGCTATGCGATACCGCAGGGGCTGTGGTGGTCGGAAAGGTCATCCAGAATAGAGAGAGTATCCATCCCGGAACCTATATTGGTAGGGGGAAGATGGAGGAAGTGCGGGGAATGGCCTTCGAGAATGATGCGACCGGCATTATCTGTGATGACGAGCTGACACCAGCTCAGCTTAAGAATCTGGAGGAGGCCGTCCAGATGAAGGTATTGGATCGGACGGTCCTGATTCTTGACATCTTTGCCAAGAGGGCTTCTACCAGAGAAGGTAAGATCCAGGTTGAGATGGCCCAGTTAAAATACCGTTCCTCCAGACTGATCGGTCTAAGGAATTCGCTCTCCAGACTCGGCGGTGGAATCGGCACCAGGGGTCCCGGTGAAAAGAAGCTGGAGATGGATCGTCGGCTGATTAAAGATCGAATCACTATCCTGAACCAGGAGCTTCAGGATGTGAAAAAGAACAGAGAGACAGCCAGAAGCCTTAGAAGTAAGAGTAAAATTCCGGTCGTTGCCATTGTTGGTTACACAAATGCAGGTAAATCCACATTGTTGAATCATCTGACCAATGCGGGAGTACTGGAGGAGGATAAGCTATTTGCTACTCTGGATCCTACGACCAGGAATTATACCCTGGAGAGCGGACAGCAGCTGCTGTTCACAGATACAGTAGGATTTATACGAAAGCTGCCGCACCATCTGGTAGATTCCTTCCGCAGTACCTTAGAGGAAGCAAAATATGCCGATATAATCCTCCATGTTGTAGACAGCTCCAATCCGGACGCCTACAAACAGATGCATATCGTTTATGATACTCTGACTAAGCTGGGGATACAGGATAAGGTAATCATCACGGCCTTTAATAAGCAGGATAAGGTAAATGCTGATCTGATCATGAAGGATTTTAAAGCGGATTATACGGTAAAGATCTCGGCGAGAACAGGTCAGGATATTGATAAGCTGCTTGAAATCATAGAGAAGGTACTAAAGGAACAAAAAATATTGATTGAGAAGATATTTTCCTACAATGATGCCGGTAAAATTCAGGCGGTACGAAAATATGGACAGCTATTAGAAGAGGAGTATCGTCAGGAAGGAATTTATGTCAAGGCGTATATCCCAAAGGACATTTTTCTAAGCCTGTAAAGGGTGGAAAATTTCCTGTTTTATGGGCTTCATCGGCAATTCAAGATGGAATCTTAATAGGTATTAATGACTAATTTAAATACTAGATATAGTGTAAGTTATAAAAAAACTTCATATATCTAGTATTTTTGTATTGACTATCCATACATAATCTGGTATTATTGAAACATAAAGTTATGCAAGCATAATCTCTACTTTTAGAGAGCGGGAAGGGAGACAGTTACATATGATTAACGTTATAAAAAGAGATGGGCAGATAGCTGAGTTTACCCTGCAAAAAATCAGCGAGGCTGTTACAAAAGCGTTTAAAGCTACAGAGAAGTTTTATACTGACGAGATCATTAGCTTAATAACATTGAGGGTCACATCTGATTTCCAAAAGAAGATTAAGGACAATCTAATTCACGTTGAGGATGTTCAGGATAGTGTAGAGAATGTTTTGGAACAGACCGGCTACACCGATGTTGCTAAAGCTTACATCCTGTACCGTAAAAATAGAGAAAAAATTCGTAACATGAAATCCACGATACTCGATTACAAAGAAATTGTAAACAGCTACGTGAAGGAAGAGGACTGGAGAGTTAAGGAAAATTCGACGGTTACCTATTCCGTGGGCGGATTAATATTGCATAACTCGGGCTCCATTACAGCAAATTACTGGTTATCTGAAATCTATGACGAAGAGATTGCGAATGCACATCGTAATGCGGACATCCATCTGCACGATCTGTCCATGCTGACCGGCTATTGTGCCGGCTGGTCCTTAAAGCAGCTGATCAAAGAAGGGCTCGGCGGAATCCCGGGGAAGATAACCTCATCTCCGGCAAGCCATCTGTCTACCCTTTGCAATCAGATGGTTAACTTCCTTGGAATTATGCAGAATGAATGGGCCGGTGCGCAGGCCTTCTCCTCCTTTGACACCTACCTGGCTCCCTTCGTTAAGATTGACAACCTGTCCTATAAAGAAGTAAAACAGTGTATCCAATCCTTTGTGTACGGTGTCAATACACCGAGTCGTTGGGGAACTCAGGCACCGTTTTCCAATATTACACTGGACTGGACTGTACCGAATGATCTGGCAGAGCTGCCCTGCATCATCGGCGGCAAGGAAGTAAGCTTTAAGTATAAGGATTGTAAGACAGAGATGGATATGGTGAACAAGGCCTTCATTGAGATTATGATCGAAGGTGATGCCAACGGAAGAGGCTTCCAGTATCCGATCCCTACCTATTCCATTACCAGAGACTTTGACTGGTCTGATACGGAGAATAACCGGCTGTTATTTGAGATGACCGCAAAATACGGTACCCCGTATTTCTCCAACTATATTAACAGCGATATGGAACCGAGTGATGTCCGTTCCATGTGCTGCAGGCTACGTCTTGACCTGAGAGAACTAAGAAAGAAGACAGGTGGCTTCTTCGGTTCCGGTGAGAGCACCGGCTCCGTCGGTGTAGTTACGATCAATATGCCAAGGATTGCGTATCAGTCTGCTGATGAGGAGGAATTCTTCCTTCGTCTGGACCGCATGATGGATATTGCTGCTCGTTCTCTGAAGGTAAAGAGAGACGTTATCACAAAGCTGTTAGAGGAAGGCCTGTATCCGTATACCAGACGTTATCTTGGAACCTTTGAGAACCATTTCTCCACGATCGGATTGATTGGTATGAATGAGGTTGGACTGAATGCGAAGTGGCTCGGTAAGGATATGACCAATGTTGATACGAAGAACTTCGCGATAAAGACCCTGAATCATATGAGAGAACGCCTGTCTGATTATCAGGAGAAATACGGCGACCTCTACAACCTGGAAGCTACGCCCGCAGAGTCCACCAGCTTCCGTCTGGCTAAGCATGATAGGAAGAAGTATCCGGATATTAAGACTGCCGGTAAGCAGGGAGATACCCCCTATTATACGAACAGCTCTCATCTGCCGGTAGGCTATACCGAAGACATCTTTGAAGCACTGGACGTCCAGGACGAGCTCCAGACCCTTTATACCTCCGGAACGGTATTCCATGCCTTCCTTGGTGAGAAGCTTCCGGATTGGCAGGCAGCAGCTAAGCTTGTAAGAACCATTGCAGAGAATTATAAGCTTCCTTATTATACAATGTCACCTACTTATTCCGTATGCAAGACCCATGGATATCTTCCGGGTGAACAGTTTACCTGTCCTCACTGTGGAGAGCATGCAGAGGTTTACAGCCGTATTACCGGCTACTATCGTCCGGTTCAGAACTGGAATGAGGGTAAGACTCAGGAGTATAAGAACAGAACACTATACGATATAGAGAACTCCAGAGAGATGCCGGTTGGTGTTGTGAATCGCTCTTTGGGACTTAAGGTTGAGGAAGACAGCCTGATGGGTGACGGTTTATATCTCTTCACTACAAAGACCTGCCCGAATTGCCGTCTGGCGAAGGAATATCTGAATGACTTCTCCTACACAATTGTAGATGCAGAGGAAAATACCGTTCTGACGAGAAAATATGGTATTATGCAGGCTCCTACCTTGATTGAAGTGAAGAACGGAGTAGCCAGAAAATACGTCAATGCCTCCAATATCAAGGGCTATGCTGAAGAACAGATGGTATTACTGTAAACATAATTAAATAGGCTTTCCCAAAGTATATAGTTGCATGCGGATACCGGTTATTGGGTAACTGCATGCAACATTTATTATAGAACCATTTATGCATGCAACATTTATTTATGCATGCAACATTGATTTATGCATGCAACATTTATTTATGCATGCAACATTTATTTATGTGGATTGTTAAAATTCTAAGCAAATGTTATAATAAGAAAAGATATGGATAGAAACTTACAATAAACAGAGTATTACGTAATGGATAAAGTGAGAGGCTTCATGACAAGATCAAAATCAATAAAAGCTACAATCGTATTGTTATTCCTTCTGTTTTATGCCTTCATCCCTAGAAAAGCAGCTGCGGAGGAATCGAATAAAGTATACAATATTCTGATCCTTAACTCTTATCACCAGGGTTTAGTCTGGTCTATGGAGGAAAGTGAAGGAATTTTGCATACTCTATCCGACTGCGGAATTAATGTTACACCGCTGGTAGAATACATAGACTGGAAGAATTATCCCGAACAAGAAAACCTGGATTATTTGTATGAATATTTTACATATAAGTATAAGAACAAAACGATTGATACTATAATTACGACAGACGATATGGCTTTAGAATTTGCGCTGAAGCACAGAGAGGATATCTTTTCAGATGCACCGATAGTTTTCTGCGGTGTAAATCAGAGTAGCTATGAAAACATCATAGATCATGAGCAAAGGGTAACCGGTGTGCTGGAAGTAATCGACCCTACGGAAACAATTAATTTTGCATTAAGCATTAATCCTGACCTGAGAAACGTTTATCTTGTCTATGACAACACAGAAAGCGGTTTATCAACAGGCAGTATTATAACCGAAATGGTGAAAGCCTCGAGACCGGAGCTGAGAATTATCCCGTGTAATAATATGTCATATGAGGAATTGATCAGTCAGGTACGTGTGTTGGACAAGGATAGTATTATTTATCTTACCTCATATTATAGTGATGTGAACAAAAACATGATCTATATGGATTTCGTTACCAGAGAACTGAGCTCCAACAGCCATGTTCCGATCTATCATTTATATGATTTTGGACTGGGAAATGGGGCGCTCGGGGGAACAATGCTGAGCGGACGGCTTCAGGGTGAGAGTGCAGCTAAACTGGCATTAAGAATCATTCAAGGTGAGAGAGCGGAGGACATTCCGGTTATTGATCCAAAGTCCACCCGAACAGCTTTCGACTATCGCCAGATGGAGCGGTTCGGTATTTCGGAAAGGGATCTTCCTGAACAGAGTGAGATAATCAATAAGCCCTTCTCTTTTTTTGAAGCTTATAAAATACTTGTTATCTTTGTAATAGCAGTATTCGTATTACTGTTGGCTTTTATCTTTGTGTTGATATTTAATATCAGTAAAATCAAACGAATGAAGGAAACACTCACCCAAAGTCATGAGAAGCTTGCCTACCTGGCATATTACGACTCTCTGACCGGACTTCCGAATAAACTGTCCTTATATGAAGATACGAAGTCCCTGATTATGGATGGAAATAAAAAGGCTGCATTTATTTATCTTGATATAGATAATTTTAAATATGTTAATGATACACTTGGGCATGCAGTCGGAGATCATCTGATTATGAAGGTTGGGGAGAGATTGTCTTCACTTAAGGGTAAGGTTTATCGTCTTAGCGGTGATGAATTTATCATGTTCTTATCTGATGTCCAAGGTGTAGATGATGTCGAAAGCTTTGCAGAAAGTGTTCTATCAAGGTTTACTGAGGAATTCGAAATTCTTAACATCGTACTTCATATCAGTGTAAGCTTCGGAATTGTATTGTTTCCTGAGCATGGCACGAATTTGGATCAGTTGTTGCAGTATGCTGATATTGCTATGTACCGAGCCAAAGAGTTGGGAAGAAAGAGATATGTGATATATGATCACATAATGAATAAAGTATTTAAGGAAAGAGCGGATATCGAGAAGTACCTGCATACAGCGCTGGATAACAACGAATTTGACCTGCACTATCAGCCACAGTATGACTTAAGGTGTAATCGAATTACAGGACTGGAAGCGTTGCTTCGTTGGAATAACCCGGTATTGGGCAATGTATCGCCGATGAAATTCATAAAAGTTGCCGAGGATACCCACATTATCGTACCGGTAGGAACCTGGGTGCTGCAGAAGGCTTGCTCTTTTTTAAAGGAATTAAATATGTTAGGGTTTGATAATCTGACCATGTCAGTAAATATATCGATTCTTCAGCTATTACAAAATGATTTTTGCGATATTGTGTCAGATACGATAAGAAGTCTGGAGATTAACCCTCAGAATCTGGAGCTTGAAATTACGGAAACCATGCTGGTGGAATCCTTTGAAAGCATTATACCAAAGCTGGAGCAGCTGAGAAATATGCAGATCAGAATTGCTCTGGATGACTTCGGTAAGGGTTATTCGTCGTTAAATTATCTGAAGCAGCTGCCGATTGATACGTTAAAGGTTGATAAATCCTTTATTGACAGTATCATAGAGGGGAATGGTGAAAACTTAACCGGACATATCGTTATGATAGGAAAAAGTATGGGGCTGTGTATCGTCGCAGAGGGAGTAGAAAAAGAGGAACAGTTGGATTATCTGATTCGACATGAATGTGACAAGATGCAGGGCTATCTGTACTGCAAACCCAAGGTAAGTGCAGATATTGTAACGATACTGGAACAAAACAAATAAGATACAAAACAAATAAGATACAAACCAAATAAGGAACAAAGCAAGTAAGGAACAAGACATAAGGTAAAAGACAAATAAGGTAAAATAAATATAAGGCAAAAGACAAATAAGGAATAAGACAAATAAGGAATAAGACAAATAAGGTAAAAGACAAATAAGGAATAAGACAAATAAGGAATAAGTCAAATAAGGTACAAATATATAAGATTCAAAGATAAACCTTATATAACTAAGACTTAAGTATAAAGGATAGGCTTTAAATATACCCGGGAGGAATGATATGAGCTTAGCAGATAATATTTTCATTACGATGTGCAAGGATATTCTGGAGAACGGTACAAGTACTGAGGGAGAGAAGGTCAGGCCGAAGTGGGAGGACGGAACCTTCGCTTATACCATCAAGCAGTTCGGTGTCGTGAACCGTTATGATCTGTCCAGGGAATTTCCGGCGTTAACACTACGAAAGCTTGCGTTTAAGAGCTGTATTGATGAGCTGTTGTGGATCTGGCAGAAGAAATCGAACAACATTCATGACCTAAGCAGTCATATCTGGGACAGCTGGGCGGATGAGGACGGCTCCATTGGGAAGGCCTATGGCTATCAGCTCGGAGTAAAGCATATTTATAAGGAAGGTGAGATGGATCAGGTAGACCGTGTAATCTATGACCTGAAGAATAACCCGTACAGCAGGCGGATTATGACGAATATCTATGTGCATCAGGACCTACATGCCATGAGATTATATCCCTGTGCCTACAGTATGACCTTCAATGTGACCAAGAAGAAGGATAGCGACAAACTGGTACTTAACGGGATATTAAACCAGAGATCCAATGACATCCTGGCGGCAAATAACTGGAATGTAGGACAATATGCCGTTCTACTGCATATGCTGGCGCAGGTCTGCGGCTATGAGGTGGGCGAGCTTATTCACGTTATTGCAGATGCACATATCTATGACCGCCATATCCCGATTATTAAGGAGCTGATTGAGAGACCCACCTATGAGGCTCCGGTTTTCCGGATGAATCAGGAGATAAAGGATTTTTATGAATTCAAGGTGGAGGATTTCGAATTACGAAACTATCAATTCGGACCGAAGGTGGAGAAGATTCCGGTAGCGGTATAATTTCAGTGCCGGAAAGCATGGCTTTTGTAAAGCCTGCCCACGGCCTATATGATATGCTTTATAGGATTCAAAGGCTGATGAGAATAGTTGGTATCGGCTATAAGGTGCGGACTGTTGTATGAAATAATAGAGAAAGGTGGAATGGCCGATGAATGTAATCGTTGCTGTAGATAATAACTGGGCAATCGGATACCGGAATAAGCTACTGGTACGAATACCTGCAGATCAGCGGTTCTTCCGGGACGAGACCATCCATAAGGCTGTCATCATGGGGAGAAAGACCCTGGAGAGCTTCCCCGGTGGACAACCCTTAAAGGAACGTCTGAATGTGGTAATAACCTCGGATCCAAATTATAAGGTGAAGGATACCGTGACTGTTAGCAGTATTGAAGAAGCGATGGAAGCGGTGAAGGCTTATCGATCAGAAGATGTGTACGTTATCGGAGGTGCCAGTATTTATCAGCAGATGCTTCCTCTTTGCGATGTGGCCCATGTGACAAAGATCGACTATGCATACCAGGCGGATACTCATTTTCCGAATCTTGATCAGATGGAGGACTGGGTACAGACGGAGGAATCTGACGAGCAGACCTATTATGATCTTACTTATATATTCTGCAAGTATGAGAGAACAAGTAGAAAAGGAAATTAAAGCTAAATAATACTTGAAAAATATGAAAAGTAAGAATACTATATAGGATATATAAAACGGCAGCTATAATGATCGGGTAAGCTCCGGCGATATCAATCGTAAGGAAACGCTAGACATATCATTTATGAATCAGGTGCCGGTAAACGAGAATAGGAAGGATGAAGTGTATGCTTAGTATTAAAATTGAGAAAACCAAGACCCCGAAGGAATTGCCTGGTGCAGATAATCCCTTGAAATTTGGGACAATTTTCACAGACCATATGTTTATTATGAACTATACTGAGGGCGAAGGATGGCATGATGCCAGGGTGGTGCCCTATCAGCCGGTCTGTCTTGACCCTTCGGCAATGGTATTCCATTACGGTCAGGAGATGTTCGAGGGCCTGAAGGCATACAAATCAGAGGATGGCAGAATCCTGTTATTCCGTCCGGATAAAAATGCGGAACGTACCAATAATACGAACCGAAGGCTATGCATTCCTGAGATTCCGATTGAGGATTTTGTCCAGGCAGTAAAGGCTGTTGTGAAGATTGATGAAGCATGGATTCCGACCAAGCCGGGAACCTCCCTCTATATCAGACCCTTTATCATTGCAACAGATCCATTTCTGGGAGTCAGACCCTCGGATACCTATCTGTTTATGATTATTCTTTCTCCGGTTGGGCCCTATTATCCGGAAGGTCTGGATCCGGTTAAGATCTGGATTGAGGACGAATATGTACGGGCTGTGAAGGGCGGTATCGGCGAGGCTAAGACCGGTGGCAACTATGTAGCCTCCATGAGATCCCAGGTAAAGGCACATGAAGAGGGTTATTCCCAGGTATTATGGCTGGATGGCGTGCATAGGAAATTTATTGAGGAGGTAGGGGCTATGAATATCTTCTTCAAGATCAATGGCACCGTAATTACTCCTCAGTTAAACGGAAGCATCCTTCCCGGAGTCACCAGGGATTCTGTTATACAGCTCTGTAAGGCATGGGATATCCCGGTGGAAGAACGCAAAATCTCCATAGATGAGATAGCGGAAGCTTATCAGAACGGGACTCTTGAGGAGGTATTCGGAACAGGTACAGCCGCTGTTATCTCCCCGGTAGGTCATCTTCGCTGGGAGGAACATATGATGCAGATTCAAGATGGCGGCATCGGACCGGTAAGCCAGAAGCTCTATGATACTCTGACCGGTATCCAGCTTGGTAAGCTAACGGATCGCTTCCATTGGACACTGGAAGTGTAATTACTTCAAACATATTTTTCTATAATGTTAATAATAAAATTGTTTAAAGCTATACCGATAAAGAATGCCCCTAACCGGGCAGATGGAGGTCGATATGAATCAACTTTATGCAGAAGCAGGCGTGAAAAAGAAGGATACAGGATTAACCCTGGGGCTTAGGCTGCTTATCATTCTAGGTGTTATAGTAGGTTTTTTATGTTTATTTTTAGGACAGGTACTGGGTATCGTAGGAGTTGTTCTGATTGCAGGCATGTTTTTTGTTTATCCCATGCTAAATATGGAATATGAATATGTCTTTGTAGACGGGCAGTTGGATTTCGATCGAATTACAGGAAAATCAAGGCGTAAAACTCTTCTTAGGATTGATTTGGAACAGGTTGAGATTATAGCACCGATTAACTCCCATGCACTTGATTCCTATAACTATGCCAAGCCGGAAGTGAAGAATTTCTCATCAGGAGATAAGGATAGTAAGCCATATGTAATTATTGCAAATGTAGAGAGCAAGAAGCTTAAGATATTGTTTGAGCCAAATGATAAGATGTTATCCATGATAAAGCAGAAGAGTCCAAGAAAACTGGCTGCTTATTAAGCAAAGCTTGGAATCAAAGGAGCGGGGTTAGTTTACAAACTAACCCCCTTTTCTATTCCTCTATCTATAAGTCCAAGTAAACATTTTTCTCCTTCTCCGTCAACTATGTCAAGCGAAGGAGACAAAGTGAATAACAGATTATGTATGAATATAGAGCTGCTGCTATTTTGATTTGTTTCGGATAATCGCCAGATTGGCGTAGAAGTAATTCCTTGCCGGTTATGTGGAGATTCTTAAGAAAGATTCTTTAGGAGGTTGACAAGGTAGAGAATATTCGTTATACTTGTAAAAATATTTAGCCGGGGTGTCTTTCCCGGATGCACATGTTAACAAATTATCATGGAAGAAAGCGAGGAATCAATCAAATGGGTCATATCATTGGTGAAGGAATCACATTTGATGACGTGTTACTGGTACCGGCTTATTCAGAGGTTTTGCCAAATCAAGTTGAGCTGTCAACAAATCTGACCAAGAAAATCAAACTGAACATCCCTTTGATGAGTGCAGGTATGGATACGGTTACCGAGAACCGAATGGCAATTGCGATTGCCAGACAGGGTGGAATCGGTGTTATCCACAAGAATATGTCAATAGCGGAGCAGGCGGAGGAAGTTGATAAAGTAAAGCGTTCCGAGTATGGAGTTATCACAGATCCTTTTTATCTGTCCCCTGAGCATACATTACAGGATGCCAATGAATTAATGGCAAAATACAGGATATCCGGTGTGCCGATCACAGTAAACGGCAAGAAATTAGTTGGTATTATAACAAACCGCGATTTAAAATTTGAAACAGATTTTTCTAAGAAAATAAAGGAGTCCATGACCTCTGAGGGTCTGGTTACCGCTAAGGAAGGTATTACTCTGGAGGAGGCTAAGAAGATCCTCGGCTCAGCAAGGAAGGAGAAGCTTCCGATCGTTGATGATGAAGGTAATCTGAAGGGACTCATTACTATAAAAGATATTGAGAAACAGATTAAATATCCTCTGTCAGCCAAGGACGGGCAAGGACGTTTGCTATGTGCAGCCGCAGTAGGTATTACAAATAATATTATGGAGCGTGTGGAGGCATTGATTAAGGCAAAGGTGGATGCTATCGTTATTGATACCGCCCATGGCCATTCCGCTAACGTACTTCGTGTGGTGAAACAGGTCAGGGATGCTTATCCGGAGGCACAGATCATTGCTGGTAATGTGGCAACCGGTGAAGCTACGCTGGATCTGATTAAAGCAGGTGTGGATGCAGTTAAGGTCGGAATCGGACCCGGTTCCATCTGTACCACCAGAGTGGTAGCCGGTATCGGTGTTCCTCAGGTTACGGCAATTATGAATGCGTATGAGGTGGCAAAGGCATATGGAATTCCGATCATCGCAGACGGCGGTATTAAGTATTCCGGAGACATTACAAAGTCCCTGGCAGCAGGAGCTAATGTATGTATGATGGGCAGCATCTTCGCAGGCTGTGATGAGAGTCCCGGAACCTTCGAGCTGTATCAGGGAAGAAAATATAAGGTATACCGCGGCATGGGATCCATCTCAGCGATGGAACAGGGCAGCAAGGATCGCTACTTCCAGACGGATGCCAAGAAACTGGTTCCGGAAGGTGTAGAAGGACGGGTTGCTTACAAGGGTACCGTAGAAGATACCGTTTTCCAGCTGATCGGCGGATTAAAGTCCGGCATGGGATATTGTGGAGCAAAGGATATCGAGACTCTGCAGGAAACCGGCAGATTTATCAAGATTACCGCAGCCTCCTTAAAGGAAAGTCATCCTCACGATATTCATATTACAAAGGAAGCTCCGAACTACAGCGTAGAGGAATAATAGGCGTTGATTTGTATTAATAATGATAGATAGAATCGGTTATAACTATATCAGGCAAGGAAATCATAGGACTTCCTTGCCTGTGTTTTTGTATATAAGAAGATATTTGATTAAATTACTGTTTATGACAAAAAAGGTTGACAGAAAATTAATAGATTACTAAAATATACTCAAATAATAAATGTCGAAAACAATCAGACAGGTACAAAATAGGTGCTTCTAACTGAACTATAATACTGGAAAACGGGGGATAACCATGAGTAGGATATTATCAAAGGAAGAGTGGATTAGAAAACGGAGGCGCAGGAAAAAATTGATGATGTTGATCGCATTCCTTCTGATGCTCTCGATCCTTATCATAGCTGCCTTAATAATCGGAAAGCTGGTCTTTCGTTCTTCGGATACCCCGAAGAATGATATGGAAACGATTGAAGAGACCTATTTAAACGGGATCCGGATAAAGAAGCAGTTTCTGACACCGAATGAATATTCCAGACCTCAGACAAAGCTCACAAAGGTACAGGGGATCGTTATTCACTATACCGCTAATCCGGGTACTTCGGCGAAAGGTAACCGAAGCTATTTTGAGGGGTTGGCAACGAAACACACTACGAAGGCCAGCAGCCACTATATTATCGGTCTGGAAGGTGAAATCATCCAGTGTATACCATTGACCGAGATTGCTTATGCTTCCAATAACCGAAATGATGACACCATCTCAATTGAATGCTGCCATCCGGATGAGACAGGGGAGTTTAATGAAGAGACCTATCAATCCCTGGTGGGACTCAGTGCGGCCCTTTGTCGCAAGTTTAACCTGGAGGAAGAGGATATCATCCGTCATTATGATGTTACCGGAAAAGCATGCCCACTCTATTATGTAGAACATGAGGATGCCTGGCTGAAGCTGAAGGAGAATATTATGGAGGAAGTCGAGGCTCCCATGGTCAGATGATGAATTCCTGATTGCACGAATTAAAAGGTATTCTATGAGCTCGGAATAATTCATATGAAGGCGGAGGCTTTTATACTTCCAGGCCGGATACGCAGCTTCTATAAAATCGAAAAGGGTGCCGTAAGCTTCTACTGATAGTAAGAAGCTTATGGCACCCTTTTATTGGCGGTTGTCTGCTACAGGCAGGCAATCCGGTTTTGGCAAGTGATATGATTACTCATTTCCACATGTTTATGATAATCACTCTGTTGTATCATTTATTTATGAAGCTGATTTGAATACGAATCCCCAGAGCAGCTTTATAGGGATAAGGTGATAGCCTTACCGATCGGCTGGTAGAGGCGGAACTTCACTCCGGCGGACGTCATCATTCGCTTCGCAGCGATCACGGCTTCGGTGTCCGCATACTTATCGCACATATAGATCACCTCAGAGATACCCTTCTGGATAATGGCCTTCGTGCATTCGTTACAAGGGAACAGGGTAGTATACAGCTTGGCTCCCTTCATATGTGTACCGGTATAATTTAAGATTGCA
The DNA here is from genome assembly GCA_023409835.1 of Bacillota bacterium. Classification (GTDB taxonomy): domain Bacteria; phylum Bacillota; class Clostridia; order Lachnospirales; family Lachnospiraceae; genus Mobilitalea. Next base: position 11,520 of record JAEYQV010000101.1, on the reverse strand, counting down.
TTTAATTCAGCATGGCATACGTAGAAATACTTGGTATCAAGGCTGCTGCCGTCTCTTTCCCAGGGGTATTCATCATCCGAACAGCCAATGGGCATTCCGTTATATCCGACAGATAGAATCTTATTGTCCTCACTGACGATGCAGGCTCCTACACTGGTACTGGGATCCTTACTGCGTTCTGTGGAAAGCAGGGCAATTCCCATAAAATATTCATCCCATTTAATATAATCCTTCTTTTTCATCTGTAACCTACCCCTCCTTAAAATATTATTCTAGTTCATCGTATCATAAAACAAACGTCCTGGCAATTATTTCAAGAGGTATTTGCCGTAGCATTACATCGCGCTTCCGGCAATCTGAACCTTAATGATGTTGGTGGTACCCGTCGTTCCCAGAGGAACACCGGCGGTTAATACGGCAAGCTCGCCGTCCTCTAAGTAACCGGCTTTCTCGACTGCCTCAATCGCATGGTCAAACAGCTCGAAGGTATCATGCTCTACAGCAATCAGGAGTGGTGTAATGCCCCAGGCCATATTCAGCTGTCTGCATACGGTAGGATCTGTGGTGCAGCCCAGGATCTGACATTCCGGACGGTAACGGGATATCATTCTGGCCGTCTTACCGGAAGTGGTTACAGTGATGATCATTTTGGCATTCAGATCATGAGCCGTAGTAACGGTAGCACGGGAGATTGCATCTGTGATGTCGGGATCGCCAGTATGGTCCATTTGCTTAAAGCGTTTCTTATAATCAATATCAGCCTCCGTCTGCAGGGTGATCCGGACCATAGCTCTCAAGGCTTCCACCGGATAAGCACCGGCAGCGGTTTCACCGGACAGCATGATAGTGCTGGTGCCATCATAAATCGCATTGGCAACATCGGTGGTCTCTGCTCTGGTCGGTCTGGGATTCTTTATCATGGAATCTAACATCTGGGTAGCGGTGATTACCTGCTTACCTGCATTATAAACCTTCTTGATTATGCGCTTCTGTATGGCAGGCAGCTCCTCGTAGGGCATCTCGACGCCCATATCTCCGCGGGCGATCATGATACCGTCTGCAATATCAATTATTTCATCAATATTATTCACACCTTGAAGATTCTCTATCTTCGCAATAACCTTCGTCTGGGAGTTGTGCTTACTCAGCATTTTGCGGATGTCCTTAATATCCTCGGCAGTCCTTACGAAGGAAGCGGCAATAAAGTCATAATTATGCTCGATGGCAAAGAGGATGTCCTCCCGATCCTTATCACTGATGAATGGCATGGAAAGATGGACACCCGGCACATTGACACCTTTCTTATTCGAGATAATTCCCGGATTCTTTACCTTGCAAATTATATCGGTAGGCGTCATTTCCTGAACGATCATTTCAACCAGACCATCATCTATCAGGATAGTAGTACCGGGATCAATATCATAAATCAGATTCGGATAGGTTATGGATACCTGCTTCTCATCACCTTCAATAGCTCTGGTGGTAAGAGTAAAGATCTGACCCTCCTTCAAATGGATCTTCTTATTATCCTTGAAAGTACCGATTCGGATTTCCGGTCCCTTTGTATCAAGCAGGGTGGCCACCGGTACGTTCAGCTCCTCGCGGAATTTTTCTATCTTTTTAAGTCTGGTCAGATGCTCTTCATGATCCGCATGGGAGAAGTTAAAACGGGCTACATCCATTCCCGAACGGATTAACTCTTTAAGAACCTCATCGTTATCTGTTGAAGGACCCAGTGTACAAATTATTTTTGTTTTTCTCATTTTTATCTCCAATCCGCCGCCTATGACGGCTAAATAATATTTTCACTTTTTCACTCGCTATAACCTATCGTATCGAGGGTCTCAGACCTTGATACCGCCAAGCTTACGATATTTAATTCCGGAATGCTTTTTCAGGAAATGATATATTACATACAGGCATATACTGCATAAAATAACGAAAAGGACAATCAACAGGGCACTATGAAGAAAAAAGGTGTCCGGCAGGATCGTAATGACCGGATCGGTCACCGGATCAAATAGCCATAAGTCGTTATGAAAGAAAAGCTTATGGAAGAGGACAAAGGCCTTATCAAAGTTCACCAATATCAACAGACCCAGAACGGATGGCAACAGGATTGCTGTTAGTGAGGATACGGGCATATAGCTGTAATCCCGCTTCTTTGCTTTATATATTATGATGATCACTGCTGCAAGCAGGGTTACCGCAGCCAGAATATAGAAGGCGGTAAAGATGTCCTTCACTTCCTTAAAGTGCTGTAGTCCTGCCTGGGAAGCCTCGAGGGTAGGGAAATTCAAAGCTCCTTTAAAGAAGGGGGACGAGTAATTAATTAGTGCATTATAATTCTTTAGTATTTCTGCCCTTTCATAACCGGAGGTCTGCTCGATATTCAGCAAATCTACGTCAAGATAATACAGCGGCCTAAAATTTATTGTAATGATTACACCCACAGAAATAAACAGTAAGGTGAATAAAAATCCAATCAATACATCCGAGAATTTAAACTTTTTTATCAGCTTCATATCGAACTCCTTTGCCGTTAAGTTAGTACCAATCGAATTATATTATAATTCATTTGGGAATGCAACCGAATAATTGGAAGGGAATATATCAGGAACTGGTTGTTTTCCTGATATATTAGTATATCCGATAAAAAACATAAGTAATTATGAATTGTAATCGCCAGTTGATTGGTGTTATATTCATAAATAGTAATAAATAAATGCAAGCAGTGAAAGTATATCATTCGGGTACGATCTTGGTTACCTTAGAATATAAAACAAAGGAGTGTAGGCATGAGAGCATTAATTAGTGTATCGGATAAGACGGGTATTGTAGAGCTGGCGAAGGAACTGGTTTCCCTCGGAGTTGAGATTATATCAACAGGAGGTACTTATGGAAAGCTGAAGGATGCCGGAGTACCTGCTATGGAGATCTCGGAGCTGACTAATTTTCCTGAGTGTCTGGACGGTCGTGTGAAAACTCTGCATCCTGCGGTGCATGCAGGTTTACTTGCCATGAGAAGCAATCCTTCCCATATGAAACAGCTGGCTGACTTAAAGCTGGATACGATTGATCTGGTATTTGTTAATCTGTATCCATTCAAGGCCACCATCCTAAAGGATGGCGTGACCCGTGCAGAAGCGGTTGAAAACATCGATATCGGAGGACCTACGATGCTTCGTTCTGCTGCGAAGAACTATCAGGATGTTGCAGTAGTGGTTGATCCCAGAGACTATGAGAAGGTACTGTCCGAGCTTAAGACAGACGGAGCAGTATCCCTTGATACGAAGTTCTATCTGATGCAGAAGGTATTCATGCATACCTCTTCTTATGATACAATGATTGCAGATTACTTAAAGAAGCAGAGAAATGATAAGGAATTACCGGAGACCCTGACCATGACCTTCGAGAAGATCCAGGATATGAGGTATGGTGAAAATCCTCATCAGGCAGCCGCTTTCTACCGTGAAATCGGGAAGAAGAAGGGCTCCATCACCGATGCGGTTCAGTTAAACGGTAAGGAGCTATCCTTTAATAATATCAATGATACCAACGGTGCTCTGGAGCTGCTAAAGGAATTTACGGAACCCACCGTTGTTGCCTGCAAGCACGGCAATCCCTGTGGTGTCGGCAGTGCTGATCACATCTTCGATGCCTGGAAGAAGGCATTTGCAGCAGACAAGGTATCGATCTACGGCGGTATCGTCGTATTGAACCGTGAGGTTACCCTGCAGGTGGCAGAAGAGATGAAGAATGTATTCCTGGAGGTAATTGTAGCTCCTTCCTATGAGAAGGAAGCCTTAGAGCTGTTACAGACGAAGAAGAATGTCCGTGTCCTTGAGCTTAAAGACATTGAGGTTCCTCAGGATGAGAATGCTTATGATCTGAAGAAGGTGAATGGAGGTCTGATTGTACAGACCATAGACAGTAAGCTATTCGCTGAGGAAGATCTAAAGGTGGTTACAAACCGTGAACCCTCTGCTAAGGAAATGGAAGATCTGAAATTCGCATGGCGAGTGGTAAAGTTCGTAAAATCCAATGGTATTGCCCTGGCGAAAGATAAGCAGAGTATTGGAATCGGACCCGGACAGGTAAATCGTGTCTGGGCAACAAAACAGTGCATTGAGCACGCGGCAGAGCTGATTGATGAGAATGCTACTAAAGGTGCTGTACTGGCTTCGGATGCATATTTTCCTTTTGATGATAGTGTTGAAGCTGCCCATCAGGCTGGGATAACTGCAATTATCCAGCCGGGTGGCTCCATCCGTGACGAGGACTCCATCAAAAAATGTAATGAATACGGGATTGCAATGGTATTCACCGGAATGAGACATTTCAAGCATTAATACCCGATGGAAGCAGCCGATAGCAGTAACGTAGAGATATGTAGCTTATAGATTATGATGGACTGGCTTTCTCTAAAGCTTTTTCCTTAAAAAAAGGACAGGAGGTGTGAAATCACACGATCCTGTCCGTTTTGTTTTCCGATTGCAACCCATTCTACCTATGATAATTTTTAAAATATGTTCTCATATATAAAAATCAAGTTAAGTCGTAGAATTATAACTTAGTTACGTTAGCTGCCTGAGGACCCTTCTCGCCCTTAACTACTTCGAACTCTACCTTGTCGCCTTCCTCAAGAACCTTGAAACCGTCCATCTGAAGTGCGGAGAAATGTACGAATACATCATTGCCTTCCTCATCAGAAATAAAACCAAAACCCTTCTTAGCATTAAACCATTTTACTGTTCCCTTTTTCATACAAAAAAGCCTCCTAAAACATTTTTCAAATTGCATTACTCCTATTAGTAATGATAGACTCAATTTACCATAAATACGTAAAAATGTCAAACAGTCTTTGTTATATTTTGTAATATTTTCTTAGCGGTTTTTCCCTATGTAAGAAATGACAAATGAAAGAAATTGTGTTATTATGAATAAGCACTTACTACAAATTGCCATACTTATTTTAGATGAAAAATGTAAAGTTTCTACCGGACTTTTGTTTGAAAGAGTTTCGGGAAGCAGGGTAATATTCCGGTAGAATATTCTATTTGCAGAAGTAGATTAACGGAGGTAGAAAGCGAATCGTTCGCAATTCGCTTTGCAAATATTGTGCTGATGGCCCAAATTCGCGGGAATCGGCAGAATGGAGGATTTATATGAATATACGGATTCCTTCCTCTTATGAATTAATCAAAGAGGAGCAGCTGAAGGATTTGAACGGAAGAGGAATACTTCTTAGACATAAGAAGACCGGAGCAAGACTTGCTCTGATTGCCAATGAGGATACGAACAAGGTGTTTTCCATCAGCTTTAAGACGCCGCCAAGAAACAGTACCGGCGTAGCCCATATTATAGAGCATTCCGTCCTATGCGGATCGAAAAATTTTCCTGCAAAGGACCCCTTCATAGAGCTGGCAAAGGGCTCTTTAAATACCTTCCTGAATGCGATGACCTATTCCGACCGGACGGTGTATCCGGTTGCCAGTCAGAATGATCAGGATTTTAAGAACCTGATGCATGTCTATATGGACGCGGTGCTCTATCCGAACATTTACCGACGGAGGGAGATCTTCGAACAGGAGGGCTGGCACTATGAATTGGAGGATGAGACTGCAGAGTTAAAATATAACGGTGTAGTATATAACGAGATGAAGGGAGCCTTCTCTTCTCCGGAGCAGCAGCTTTTTCGGTTAAACTTAAACTCCCTGTTTCCGGATACGGCCTATGGTGTAGAGTCCGGAGGAGATCCGGAATTCATTCCCGAGCTGTCCTATGAAGAATTCCTTGAATTCCATGAGACCTTTTACCATCCCTCCAACAGCTATATTTATTTGTATGGGGATATGGATTATGAGGAACGGCTGCTATGGCTGGATAAGGAATATCTCTCAGGCTTTGATTATCTGGAGGTCGATTCAAGCATCGGTCTGCAGAAGGGCTTTGATGAGATAAGAGAGATCACTGCCTTCTACTCCCTCGGAGAGGGTGAGGAGCTGACAGAGAATACCTACCTAAGCTATAATACCGTCATCGGTAATGCCCAATCAAAGGAGCTGAATCTGGCATTTACGATTCTGGATTATGTTCTCCTGGATGCACCGGGGGCACCGGTGAAGCAGGCCCTGATCGATGCAGAGATCGGAAGGGATATCTTAAGCAGCTACTCCAATGAGTACCTGCAGCCCACCTTCTCCATCATTGCGAAGAATTCAGATCCGGAGAAAAAGGAGCAGTTCCTTACAATTATCCGGGATACCCTATCACAGGTTGTGGAACAGGGGCTGGAGAATAAATCCCTGGAGGCGGCAATTAATTTCTATGAATTTAAGTACCGGGAGGCTGATTATGGAAACTTCCCGAAGGGACTGATCTATGGACTTAAATGCATGAGCAGCTGGCTGTATAATGATACGGAACCGTTCCAGAACCTGAAGGACAATTCATTATATGATATTCTGAAGGAAAGAATCGGTACGGGTTATTATGAGCAGCTGATTAAGGATTACCTATTAGATAACACCCATGCATCCATGATTCTCCTGAAGCCGAAGGCAGGACTGAATGCAGAGCGTGAGGAGCAGATTAAGAAGAAGCTGGCTGAGTACAAGTCCGGATTATCCGCTGAGGAGCGGAGGGCAATCGCAGCCGGAACAAAGCATCTGAAGAAATACCAGGAGGAGCCTTCCACGAAGGAGGAGCTGGAAACCATTCCGATGCTCTCCCGTGAGGATATTGGACGGGAGCCGCAGCCCCTGTATAATAAAGAACTCAGAATTGGTGATGTACCGATCCTCCACCATGAGGTATTTACCAACGGGATTGCTTATTTCAGACTTTTATTCGATGTCCGGGATATTCCTGCAGACCTCATTCCTTATATGTCACTGCTATCCCTGGTGCTCGGGTATGTGAATACACAGAATTACAGCTATCTGGAACTATCCAACGAGATCAATATTCATACCGGGGGAATCTTTACCGATGTGAAGAGCTTCTCGATAAAGGGTGATACAGTCAATTATCTTCCGGTATTCGACATTTCAACAAAAGTAATGTATGATAAGCTACCGGAGGCCTTCCGATTAATTGAGGAGCTGCTGTATAAGACGGAGCTTACGGATGCGAAGCGCTTAAGGGAAATTATAGATGAGATGAAATCCAGGATGCAGATGAGGTTTACTTCCTCCGGCCATTCTGTTGCAGTGGACCGTGCCATTTCCTATTATTCCGCACACGGCCTGTTCAAGGAGACAGTTTCCGGAATAGCCTTTTATAAATTCCTGGAGGATTTGACTGTTAACTATGCAGAGAAGAAGGAAAATGTTATTCTGAAGCTGCAAGAGCTGATGCAGATGATCTTTACCAGGGATAAGCTTCTGGTGAGCATCACCGCAGATAAAGAGGGTTATTCTGATTTTCAGGGTCGCTTCCTTAGCTTTGCTGACACCCTAAAGGAGAAAGCGGAGGAGAGCCTGTATGCAGCGTATTCCAAGGAGCCTCTGACTCCTCAGTGCCTGAATGAAGGTTTTAAGGCTGCCATGCAGGTGCAGTATGTGGCAAGGGCAGGCAATTATATGAGAGCCGGATATCAATATACGGGAGCTCTTAAGGTTCTGAAGGTAATCCTAAGCTATGATTATCTCTGGAATAATGTCAGGGTGAAGGGTGGAGCCTACGGCTGTATGTGCGGCTTCTCCGGAATTGACGGGGATGCATACTTTACCTCCTATCGTGACCCCAACCTTTGGGAAACCAATCAGATCTACGAAAGAATCGCGGATTATGTAAGAAATTACTCCGCAGATGAACGGGATATGACGAAGAACATCATCGGAACCATCAGTACCCTCGATACCCCGCTGACACCCCAGAATAAAGGAAGCCGTTCCTTAAGCTTCTATCTGGCCGGAGTTACCCCGGAGGACCTTCAGAGGGAGAGGGATGAGATCAGAAATGTAACTAATGAGGATATCAGAGGGTTAGCCGACTTAATCCGTTCTATTCTGGAAGCAGGAAACATCTGTGTCATCGGTAATGAGAATAAGGTGGAGGAGAATCGCTCGTTATTTCATTGTGTCAAGAACCTAATGAAGTCGTAGCTTATGCTGATAGGTTTGATGCATGAGGTAAATATATGCACAGGCTTCTCATGCATGAAAAAGCAATGCATGCATGAAAAAGCAATGCATGCATAAAAAAGCGATGTATAAGAAAGCGATGCATGCATGAATAAGTGGTGCAGGTATGAAGCAATAAATAGATCGGCAGAAAATACAATATGCACAGGAATGAGGATAAAATGAATATTAACAATTATAAATCCGGTTTTGTAACACTGATCGGGAGACCGAACGTGGGCAAGTCCACATTGATGAATCACCTGATCGGACAGAAGATAGCAATCACCTCCGATAAACCGCAGACCACCAGAAATAAGATCCAGACGGTATATACGGAAGACCGCGGACAGATTATTTTCCTTGACACACCGGGAATTCATAAAGCAAAGAACAAGCTGGGGAATTATATGGTCAATATAGCGGAGAGGACCCTGGGAGAAGTGGATCTAATTCTGTGGCTGGTTGAACCCTCCACCTTTATCGGAGCCGGCGAACGGCATATTGCAGAGCAGCTTCAAAGAACCAAAACCCCGGTCATTCTGGTGATTAACAAGATTGATACAGTAAAAAAGGAAGAGATATTAACCTTTATCGCTGCCTATAAGGATATTGTTAATTTTGCAGAGATTATTCCCGTGTCTGCATTAAAGGGTGAGAACACCAGGATTCTGGTGGATACCATATATAAATACCTACCTTACGGGCCTCAATACTATGATGAGGATACCATTACGGATCAGCCGGAGAAGCAGATTGTGGCGGAGTTGATCAGGGAGAAGGCCTTAAGGCTTCTGCAGGATGAGATTCCCCATGGTATTGCTGTGAGTATTGAACGGATGAAGGAGAGAAAGCAGGCGGATGCTCCGGGTGAGGAGTCAGAAGAGAATCGCGGAATGATGGATATTGATGCGACGATTGTATGTGAACGGGATACCCACAAGGGAATTATCATCGGCAAGAACGGTAGTATGCTAAAGAAGATCGGAACCCAGGCAAGACGAGAGATCGAGAATCTGCTTGACTGCAGGGTTAATCTAAAGCTCTGGGTCAAGGTGAAGAAGGACTGGAGAGACAGTGATTTTCTAATTAAGAATTATGGGTATCAAAACGATTAAGGAGCAAAAAGGATGCCCTATGAAATGATATGTCGATATGGAACAATTGCAGCACGTTATTCTGAGTAATAAGTCAAGAGATAGAAACGGATTTATCGCTGAAACAATAGAATGAATATTGGCGAAATAAGTAAGAAATGATAATACGCAAGTAATAAATAATACTATTTTCGTTTGTCAAGTACGAACTCTAAAATACAGATGGGATATTCTAACCAGTTTAGAAAGATACGAGAAGGGAAACCTAACATTATAAAGATTTGAAAGCACAAGACATATAAGTTTTCCGGCGGACGTGTTAGAACCCCATAATAATATTCCAAAAGTGTTAAAAAGAGCATTTAGTACTTGGGAATTCATTATGAGCTTCTTTACACAGGAAGAACGATTCTTCCAACGACTGAGCTGCATCGAAGATGCAGTTAATGGCGTTCCGCCCATCGAAAAAATCATGGTTAGGGGGCTCATTTATGAAACTTGATTATTGGAAGAACTTTACCGCCACAGGTAAGATTGACGATTACTTAAACTACATCGCATGTACAAGGGAAGAGAGTATGGACGACTTTCATATAGTCGTGGATCGAGATAAAGAAGGTGATTTTCATGCCGGCATTAACTGTCGTGACGGGAATGGTCCTATCAGCCATGCCGGTTGGGGATTATGACAAGCGGTTAGTACTATTAACAAAAGAAATCGGAAAGATATCAGTATTTGCCAAAGGCGCCCGAAGACCCAACAGCGCCTTTTTGGCATGCAGTCAACCCTTTGCCTTCGGTGAATTTACCCTATATGCAGGAAGATCATCCTATAATATCATGTCCTGTGAGATATCAAATTATTTTCCGGAGCTTAGGGAAGATATTGACAGTGTTTATTATGGTTTATATTTCTGTGAATTTGCAGATTATATGACCAAGGAAAATAACGACGAGAAGGACATACTGAAGCTCCTGTATCAGACCTTGCGGGCTGTGGCAAAGAAGACAATCAGCCTGCCGCTTCTTCGGACGATCTTCGAGCTTAAGATGGTTGTAGTAAGCGGACTGGCACCGCAGATGTTTCAATGCGTTAAATGCGACCGGAGCATTACGGGGAAGGAACCGACAGATTATCACTTCTCAGCAGAATATGGTGGAGTCCTATGTGAAGTATGCAGGTATCAGGATCGGAGTGCCATAAGGCTATGTACTTCAACCCTCTACGCGATGCAATACATAGTATCCAGCAATATCGAGAAGCTGTATACCTTTACCGTTACGGAAGAGGTACTCACAGAACTGACTCTCTGTACGAGGCGTTACCTGGATCGTCATATCGACCATGATTTTAAATCTCTGGAGCTGATTAAGACACTTTAAAATGGATGTATCCGGCAATATTGCTATAACTAATAATATTTTCAAAAATTTATTGAAATTATCAGCCTTTAAGGTTAAAATGATATGAACCCAAAACTATCCGAGGGAGGGAATGAACGATGAGAAGAATTATTTTTGCTTCAATCCTGCTGATATTTATTCTGTCCGCAGCCGGTTGTTCGAAAAAAGAATTATATATCTCAACAGAGGATGTTACATCAAATACCATGCTGGTAAAGAGAAATGGACAGCTACAGGTAGCGATTGTTGAAGACTTCAGCAAAGCCTATTACAAATTAAACGAACTGGAAGAGTTCGTGAAGAAAGAAATCAATACTTATAACAAGAATGCCGGAGGAGAGGACGTTACCATCGAAGATCTGAAGCTTAAGAACGGCAATGCAGTAATGCTGATTGGCTATACCGGAATGAAGCATTATGCCTCCTTTAATAAGGTAATGGCAGCTTATTTTGCAGCTGATACGAAGGATGTGGCACTGGAGCTGCCGGATCAATATGTAAGCGCGAAGAACGGTGACCTGGTTGACCGGTCGACTGCATTGAAGGATGGTAAATACAGGGTTCTTGTGGTTTATGAGCCCTACGACGTTATCGTGGACGGAAGCGTGAAATACTACAGTAATAATGCTAAACCAGGGAAAGATAATGTGATTCACAGCGCAGACGAGGGGGCAACAGTAATCATCTACAAACCGACTGCGTAAAAATAAGTTTGTGAGTGAAGAACACCTTTATTATTAAAGAATAATATGAAAGAATAGATATGTGAGGATGAATGTATGGAAAAGACAATGGAAAAAATCGTTGCTTTAGCGAAAGCAAGAGGCTTCGTATACCCGGGCTCCGAGATCTACGGTGGACTGGCAAATACCTGGGATTACGGTAATCTC
>JAEYQV010000014.1 GCA_023409835.1 Bacillota bacterium | reverse complement strand
GGAATTATTAAGGCTGTAATGAATGATGAGAATAAAATTATACCGGTCTCTACCTTATTGGAAGGCGAATTTGGCGAACATGATGTCTTTTGTGGTGTGCCGGCAATCCTTAACCGACATGGCGTTCAGGATGTCGTGGAAGTGCATCTGACACCGGAGGAAGAGATCAAATTTAAGCACTCTGTATCTGTCATACGGGATAATATACAGAGGTTAAAAATGATCTAAAATTAATAAGCTGATTTGTATTATAATAACCCGGCAATCGGCTCAGTGAAAATTTCATGATGAGATATCTTTAAATTATGCTTTTGAAAAATATAAAAATATGGTAAAATAATGAAATACGGTATTACCACTAATATTACTAATGGAGAGATAAAAGTGAAAATCGTTGACATTGAAACGAACAACAAATTAATCTTCCGGTTTCATTATAAAGAAAAACCCTACAGTATGATCGTTGATATTATTTCAAAAACAAGCATGTATATTATAATACCGGCTATTTTGCAGGGAAAGCAGATAGTCGATCCGGGTTTAATTACAGATACTGAGCTGGCATACACGGTAAAGGATGGTGTGTTTCAATTTACGAGTCTAAAAATTGAAGCCTCCGTAATTATGGATATGCGGGTATACCTTGTCAGTACGGAGGAGGATATCGCCAGGCTGAACCGTAGAGAGGCTTACAGAGTCTTCATCGGTGAGATACTTAAGATTATGACAGTCTCCAAGGGTGGGAGGAAGAGAACCTATGAAGGTATCCTGAAGGATGTCAGTATTCGTGGGATGGGGGTTATTCTGAAATGCGACATCGAACTTGGTTCCACCATATATATTCCTTATAGCTATGAGGGACTCAATGTACCATTGACGGGAGAGGTAATTCGCAAGGAGAAGATAGGAAAATATCGAGCTTATTCCTATGGATGTAAGTTTCAGGAACCGAATCATAATATTAATAGAATTGTTATGCTGAAACAGATTAAAGGTAAGAATGATAAATCAGAATAGGTTAAATTACATATATCGTTCTATATCGTAATTGTTTTGCCTCTTTTCGGGAAAACTTATGACATTACAGGACTATAAGCTAAGGTTGATTGGAAGGAGAACGGTATGATTTGGAAGTATGAGCTTGGTCGAATTTACAGTACGGATGAAGACGGAAGACTGATGGCGGAAGTGAATTATGTTCGCAGGAATAGCAATGAGGTTAATATTGAGCATGTATATGTGGCTCCGGAGCTTCGGGGACAGGGTGTGGCAGGACAGACGATGACAGTTGTTGCGGAATATCTGCGAAATAATGGCCTTAAGGCTACAGCCTCCTGTTCCTATGCGAACAGCTGGTTTCAAAAAAATGAAAATGGGTATTCCGATGTTATTGCGAGGGATACGGGCAGCCAGGCTGCAGCCTGCAGAATTGATGGGAAGCATTAGCGGGGAAAAGACTTCGCTCACTACTGCTATACAGAAGGAAGCTTTTCGGTTATAATGCAAGTAAAAGAATAAAGGTGGAGAAGATTTATGACAAAGAACGTGATTAACGCAACAAATGCTCCCCAGGCAATCGGTCCCTATTCTCATGCAATCGATACCGGTTTGGGATTGATTTTCACCTCCGGGCAAATTCCGATTCATCCGGAGACCGGAGAATTAGTAGAGGGAGGAATTGAGGCTCAGACGGAGAGAGTAATCCTTAATCTGAAGGCAGTCCTGGAAGCAGCGGGCTCCTCTTTGGATAAGGTAGTGAAAGCGACGGTATTTCTTCAGGATCTGAAGGATTTTGCCGACATGAACGGAGTTTATGGGAGATATTTTGGTATAGATTCTCCGGCTCGCTCTGCGGTTCAGGTTGCAGGACTTCCGAAGGGGTCTCTGATTGAAATTGAGGTCGTAGCAATGAAATAGCCAAAGCATATGAAATGGAAGAGAAGAGGAGTCTATAAATTGACAATTAATGTCGGTTTATAGACTTTTTAAATGCATTTAATACAATTATTAGAACATCTAATCAGATAATTAAGTACAAATAATGAAAGAGTAACAAAATAGGTCAAATTGTTTAGGAAAAATGAATGGACTATTCGTAAATTCTGTGATATTATGTAATTAATGGAAATAAATGCCAATATAATAGCGAATCAACCTATGAGCAGAGGATAACTTATGTCGAATACTATTAAGACAATATCTACCCATGAATTACATAATTCAAGTGGCAGGAGACCCCGCCTAATCAACTGGATCACTTTAGTATTATGCTGTTTGGCTTATCTGGTGATGTTCACCTGTATTATTAAGCTGTCCAGAAGTGAGGGAATATGGCTGAATATTAATGGTGAAACAGTATATAAAGGAATCATCAACGGAGTGATCAGCCAGCTACAGGTGTTGGTTATGATTGTGATCGTCCTTAATCCGATTAAATACAGTTTTACCATTGCGGTCATCCTAAACCTTAACTTAGCTGTCAGTGCTCTTCAGGCGAATATATTAAAAAATGATACGGATGCCTTTGTCGGTGTAATCATTCCGGTCAGCACACTGATTATTCTTATCGTCATTAAACGGTACGGTATTAATCTGAATAATCAGATTAATAAGGTGACCCGATACAACCAGATTATGAAGGAAAATGATGAAAGGCTTCATCAGCTTGCATTTTATGATACGCTGACAGAGCTTCCGAACCGTAGAATGATCATAGATCATATGGAGCTGCTTACGACCCTGTCCTTTGAAGATAACAGGAGCTTCTATTATGTATTATTCGACCTTGATAACTTTAAGAAGATCAATGATACCATGGGACATGTTATCGGGGACAATATCCTACAGCAGATCGCCGTAAGGTGGAAGGAGATCGTACGTAAGGAGGATCTTCTCAGCAGAGTAGGAGGAGATGAATTCGCTCTGGTAGTCGTAGGTGATATGAATAGGGAGGAGCTTACAGAGTATGTGAATGAATTCCGCAACGCTATTTCAAGGGCGATCGTAGTGGACCGGAAGGAGTATAGCATTAGCGCCAGCTTTGGAATTACATCCTATCCGATGGATGGACACACGGTTGTAGAGCTGATGAAAAATGCGGATATTGCTCTGTATAAGATGAAAAACAGCGGTAAAAACGGTGTCAGGTTCTTTTCCTGGGAGATGCAGAAGGATATTATTAATAAAATGAAGCTGGAGGAGGGACTTCTGTCCTCCATCCGTAATGAAGAGCTGTACATGGTATTTCAGCCTGTATACTGCTGCAGGACAAATATGCTAAGAGGCTTTGAAGCACTGGCAAGATGGAAATATCCAGAGCTGGGAATGGTCAGCCCATCTCAATTCATTCCGATTGCGGAGGAGACCGGAATCATCATTGATATCGGGAAATGGATTATACGGTCGGTTCTTACGAAATTTCAACAATTACAGAAGACCTATGAAAACAGACCGGTGGTATCCATCAATATTTCTGTTGTACAGATGATTGAACCTTCCTTTGTCCCGATGATCAGCGAATTGCTTCAGGAAACCGGATTTGATGGCAGGTATCTGGAATTGGAAATAACCGAATCCGTCTTAATTTCATATCCGGAGCAAATAATTGAGGTGATTCACCAGTTAAGAATGCTGGGAATCCGAATTGCCCTGGATGACTTTGGCACGGGCTTTGCCTCCTTAAGCTATCTTCAGCTGCTGCCGATTAATGTATTAAAGATAGATAAGAGCTTCGTAGATAAGATAACGAATAAGATGGAGAGAAAGCATATTGTCGGGAATATCATTGCATTAGCCCATCAACTGGGAATGGAGGTAATTGCGGAAGGGGTAGAGCTACAGGAGCAGTTGGAATACTTACGAAAAGAAAAATGTGATTATATACAGGGCTACCTATTAAGCAAACCCATCGAAGAAGACCAGATTATCGAACATTATAATCTGCAGAAGAAAGCATAACGGTAGAAAGTCTCATTACTGATGTAACCTGAGGATAAGCAGCGGAGCTTTGCCCGTTCATCTATGTGATATACTTATGAAAGACATACAACCGGATATTGATACCGTCATCTAAGCTTAAATTGCTTTCTTTCGGCACCCATATCCGGTGGTATGTCTTTCTGTCAGTGGCTAACTGCCACAGGCAGAGAACCCGATTATGAGCATTACCTAACGTCCGGTGCTCACAAAATCCACAGTTACTGATGCCTTAATCTGTTTATTGCCGGGCTCAATCGGTGTTACAGCAGCTCCCTCGCGGAGTGCTATCGGCTGTCCATAGGGGATCGGAGCGTTGCTGTTTTCTGTAATATTGGTCGGAATCGGATCCGTAGGATAACCCAAATTGAAGGCGATAGATTTTGCCTTCTCGATAGCATTCAGAACGGCCAGATTCAGTGCCTGCTGATAATAGAAATCCGGATTGGATACCTCAAAGGAGATTAAGTCAACAACATTAGCACCATTAGCAACAGCTGTATCAATCAGAGCCCCTACCCGATCCATCTGGTTCGTCTTAATCTCCAGAATATTACGAACCGAATATCCGCGGTCAATCCGTCTGCCATCTTCATAGTCGTAAAGCTTATCAATGGTATACTGAAAGGTATTAATATCGGTTACACCCATTTGCCGTAAGCCCTCAAGAACTGCCTGGCTGATTACTGCATTTTCATATTGGGCCTCCGAAAGATTTTCGCTGTTGGTTTGTACTCCCAGTCTCAGAACAGCCAGATCCGGTACAGCGGTTACCTGACCATTTCCAATCAGGGTCATACAGGTATGATTCGTGATGTGATCATAGAAAGCTTTGTCCATTGTTACTCTTCTTCCATATATACTTACAGTAATATATGATGAGTATTTCGTAACAATCACGATAAGTTTATAATCTTATTAATCCTCTCCAGTGTAGGGGGCTTTAAGGGAATAGGAAATTCAGTGCAGGCACTGGCGGCGGTAGCAGCAGCGAAACGGACCAGGGCGTCATCCTCCATTTCCTTCAGCAAGCCATAGACGCAGCCGGCCTTAAAGCTGTCACCGGCACCCAGTGTACTGACGACTTTTACGGGGTACGGCTTAAGATAACGGGGCTCCTGGCCCTTTCTTCCATATAGGATTTCTTTGGCGCCAAGGGTGAAGATTACCAGTCCGTCTGTATGCTCCGTATACTTATGAAACACTTCCAAACGATCCGGTTCTTTATAATTCGGAGCCAGAAATTCATTGGACAGGATATTGACAGAGGAATACTTATGGCAGTCACTATCATACGGACAGTCTATCGTTACATAAGGGATATGATGTTTGCTGCAGATGTGGACTACCTTCTCCGTCTGGTTTGTGAACCAGGGATCCAGTCCAGCCACCTTAGAATTTACGATATCCTCCTCCTTCGGTTCATTCCATCGGTGCAGACCATCTGTATAATAGTTGGCAAAGGTACCGAAGGGAGTCCGGGTATTCCGGTCAATCAGTACGTAGTCTTCCAGACCATCAAAGCTGGAATCCAGATACAGATTTGAGATATCAACGGTTTTGTCCTTATAAAAGTCGCGAATTAACGGATCGGTTTTATTACCCATATAGGTGCCGTCCATAACAACATGGCAGCCGAGGCTTGCCAGTACGGTGGCACAGGTTCCTGTCTCGCCTCCGGGCACAACGTATTTCCGGTCAATCTCGGCATAGGTATCAGGCTTTGGATAGCTGTCCTTGAGCAGAAAGCTGTTTGTAATCAGAATCATTCCATATAGATATGTATCATATTTTTTCATGATAACCTCCCCCAGTGTTTGATACCAAAATTCTACTTCTTTCGGGGAAAATATGCAAGAGTAACAAGAAAAAGTTCGCAGATATGGAAGAACATTTTCATCTGAAATAAGAAATCAATAAGCGTCCCTGTAAGGATTAAGGAGGAATCCATACGAAGGACGCTTTCACATGCGCGGTTGGCTGCCACAGGCAGATAACCCGGTTTTTGTTAGTACAGCCGATAAAATAACGGAAGTAATGCTACCCATACCAGGTGTGACAGGTTCACCAGTACATAGATAGTAAGGGAAATGTTAATTCCTACATTGGTAGCTTTTAAACCGGAGCCGTCTGAGAGACAGACTCGTCGATATAGATACAGCAGCAGGAAGGCCGGAAGAATGATCTTAAGGAAGAAGCTGATCACCGGACTCTGAACTGCATTTACCATGAAGATATTTACTTCTGAGAAGAAGCCGGTCTGAAGCAGTAGCAGGGTAAAGATAATATCGGTAACATTCAGAAGATATAGGATAATCAGTTTCTTTCGTATCGTTTCCAGCTCATAGTTTTTTATAAATGCAATCATTTGGCACACCTCCTTGGTGGGAGTATTGCCAGCTTATGGTACTTTATTCCGGAAACGAAAGAATTGTGCTTATTCCTCTGAATATTTTGCACTTCTACAGCTAGTTCCTTTTTCTCTATGATGAATACTACTGTAAACCGGGGGTGTGGGCAGTTACCTAAAACTTTCGCCTGTTTCGAGTGAGGTTCTGTACGCTGGTTCATTTCACGAGCGACCGATGGTACGATCAGGGAGGAACGAAACGTAATAGACGCATGCAGAAACACCTGTGGTACAAACCCATGGAAAGTCCGGGTAGACGAAATTCAGTCAAAGGGATATAATAAAGATAGATAACAGAAGGATGATCGGAGGAAATCTATGCTGGAAGAAAAGCGGTTTGCAGTGTTAATCGATGCAGATAATGTATCAGCTAAGTATATTAAATATATTCTGGATGAGATATCAAATTACGGAGTAGCTACCTATAAGCGGATCTATGGTGATTGGACGAAGCCGACGGCCGCTTCCTGGAAGGATGTTCTTCTGGAATATTCCGTCACACCGGTGCAGCAGTATGGCTATACGGTAGGGAAGAATGCCACGGACTCGGCAATGATCATTGATGCCATGGATATCCTGTACTCCGGTAATGTTGAGGGCTTCTGTATTGTATCCAGTGATAGCGATTTTACGAAGCTATCTTCCAGACTGCGCGAATCCGGTATGCTGGTTGTCGGTATGGGAGAGAAGAAAACACCCAAACCATTTATCGCTTCCTGCAACCAGTTCAAGTATCTGGATGTATTAGCAGAGACGGAAAAGAAAAGCTTGGAGCTTGAAGATAATAATATCAAAAGTGATTCTGATAAAGATAAAAAGGATACCAATAAGGATAATGACATAAAAACGGATACAACTAATAAAGCTGCGAAGAGTACGGTCCAACCGGAAAGCAGTGACAGTGTTAAGAATATGACCGACATCAATGTGATAAAGGCTGCAATTCTAAAGATGATGAATGAGGTTGATGAAGAAGACCAGAGTATGAATATGGGGGAACTGGGAAGCCGTCTGGTGAAAAGATATCCGGATTTTGATGTAAGAAATTATGGGGATACGAAGCTGTCCAAGTTTCTGAAAAAGTTTGAATTCCTGGAGATAAATTCGAAAGGCAAGGGCGGAAGCTCCATGTGGGTATCCTTAAAGGCCGAATCAAATCAACAGAAGGAAGCTGACACGGTCAGCTCCCCGCCGAAAAAGCGGCGGACCTATCGCAAGAAAAACAAATGACAGGATGAGCTTATATGAGATTAACCGGGAAAAACAGGCCAGGAACCGGTATTATTACGGTAAACCAGCTGACGGTCGAGGTAGAACGTAAGAGAATTAAGAATATGTATCTTAAGGTGCTTCCTCCTGAGGGAAGGCTGCACATCAGTGCACCCTTAAGAATTCCGGAGGAGGCGATACGAAGCTTTATCCTCTCGAAGGAGAATTGGATCAGACTTCAGCTTAAGAGAATGCAGATAACAAACGATACGATTGAACCACAGCCGGAATATGTTACAGGGGACAGGATTCCTATCTGGGGGAGAACGCTGATTCTTACTGTCCTTTATTCACAACGGGATAATCGGTTCGAAGAGCAGGATGATAGGCTGATGCTTTTCCTCAGAAAGTCTGAGGCGGAGAGTCGGCAGGAGGACCGGGACAGGCTTTTGAAGGAATGGTACCGAGAGAAGCTTAACCAGGAGATTCCCCTCCTGCTGGATCAATGGGAGAATGTTATCGGAGTGAAAGCAAGGGCCTATACAATCCGTGATATGAAGACCAGATGGGGGACCTGTAATGTAAGGGAGCGCCGGATCTGCCTTAACCTTCAGCTGGCGAAGAAAGCTCCGGAATGTCTGGAATATGTGGTTGTCCATGAATTGGTACATCTGCTGGAGAAAAGCCATAACAGTGTATTTAAAGCCTATATGGACCGGTTCCTACCCGGCTGGCGGGGGATTCGGGCGAGGCTAAACGGCAGGTAAAGCCGCTAAAAATTATATCATATAAGTGAATGCAGGAATCTCGACCAATGTTTTTGAGCTTTCTGCATTTTATTTGTGTATTTATACGAAATTTGAAGAATACATTGATGAAGGTAGGAAAGTGTGTTAAGATTCTTCCTTGTTAAAATAGACGAAATATTATTACAACAGCTTAGTTATCATCAGATAAGCATGAAAGAAGTAGATTAGCATAGATAATACAGTCATACCTTCACATTCCGATGTCTATACCTCGGACAAAAACCTTGTTTTCCTCGCCGCAGCAGCAGTATTTCTGCCCTATATGTTAACCGGACTGGTGCTGATAGCGTTATCCTTATATATTGTATTTCATAAAGAAAAACGAAAACTGATATTCAAAAATAAAGGCTCTGAGAACCTGATTCTATTCGCATTTCTGATATTGGCAGTTCCTCTTCTGTATGGGAACTGGATCGGTCTGGCAGTGGGAGCCTGCATTAGTCTGGCAGCTGTACTGGGACTTTATCTGAGAACAGTCATGACCGTCAGACTTTATGAGCATACCCTGAGTCTGTTCTGTATCTTAAGCATTGCGGCGGTAAGCAGTGCGATCACCGAAACAGTATTCAGAAAAGTACTGCATCTGGAAGATAACATCAATCGATTCTCCGGCATGTTTTTCTATCCGAACTATTACGGCACCATCATCAGTATGGTAATCATCATCTGTGCTTATAAAATACTGACTGGACAGAAACAGAAATTCTACTTCCTGATCGCCGTGATTAATGTGCTGGGAGTGTATCTGTGCAAGAGTATATTTGTATGGGCAGAGGTATTTGTGGGAATTGCTGTCTTATTAATAATATTACATAAGTATCGTCTGCTGTCGGTATGGTTATTTGGAGCAGCTGCAGTCAGCTTTCTTGTATTTGGATTGAATATTGAACTGATTCCAAGGCTATCCGAGGTAGAGATTACCACCTTACTCAGGGTTAAGATATGGATATCAGCCTTACAGGCAATTAAAGCCGGTCCTCTGATCGGACATGGGTTTATGTCTTATTTGTTCCTATATCAGGAGGAATATCATGGGAGAATTGTACCCCATGCTCACAATCTGTTTCTTGACTTACTCCTGAATGTCGGAGTGATCGGATGCCTTCTGCTGTTAACCTATATCCTTCCTTATTACAAAAAGGTAGTAAGGATATGCTTTAAGGAAAAGCAGCATAAGATTACCCCCCTGATATTAGCAATATCTGCCGCAGCTTTTCTCCATGGGATGGCTGATAATACACTGCTGTGGGTACAAACACTTCCTATGTTTTTGATTATACTATCGGGGCTCGGAGCGTTGGAAGAGAAACACTAAAAATGTTGAAAACAAGGAAAAATGGTAAAAAGGTTGCAGTAAATAGCATAATTTGCTATAATAATCTAAATATTATAGTGAAATTATATGAATGAGGTCACTTATGATCAAAATTGCTGTTTATGAGGGCAACCGTAATACCGAAGAGAAGCTGGCACAGGAAATCAGAAGAGTCTTAAACGAACTGGAGATCAGCTATGAACTGCATATCATTCTGAATCCGGAGCAGCTGCTTCCGATGATAAAGAAGGATCCGTTCCGGTTCGATTTTTTTTGTCTGAATCTGGACTATTTTGAGATGATATCAAAAGCCCTAGCATATCTCAGGGAGTTTAACCAGCTGGCAGAGGTTATTCTTATGAACGGTACCATGGAGGCCTTCCGCAAAGTAATCCGATATAAACCCTCGGACTGGTTAACCACGGAGGAAATACTAAACGGCAGGCTCCTTAATACGATGCAATATCGGTATTCTGTACTCAAGAAGAGCAAGAATCAGTGCTTCTACATTAAGACCAAGACCCGTATCATAAAGATACCGTATAAAAGCATTAACTACTTTGAGAGCATTCAGCGCCAGGTAGTCCTGCATGGACCGGACGATAACAGTACCTATGCATTTCTGGCAAAGCTGGATGAGGTAGATATTACTCTACCGAAGGACATATTCTGCAGATGCCATAAGAGTATGATAATAAACCTTCATAATGTTAAGATACTGGATAAATCAATGAAGCAATTCATCTTAAACAACGGGGAGGAAGTCGATATCAGCAAGGGTCATTATAAGGATTCGATTGATGCATATGAGAGCTTCATGCAGAGAAATTAATGGATGTAGAAACATATAGTAATATGAAACGATAAATCGTTTCCCTTGTCATACCGGATTGTCTGCCAGTGGCAGCCAACCGCTAAAAAAGAAGAGCCTTGGCTAACCGGGAATAATTCCCGGTTAGCTAAGGCTCTTTCTCTACCGGTAGATGGGTCGGTGGGTGGGGATAAGCGGTGTATTAGGACAAAAATGACAATTTAAGGTCAAATTATGCAGATGGGATTGACTAAATATACAGTAGGAATATAATTACAATAAAAAAGAGAAGGGGGCACTATAAATGTATAATTATAATCCTTTTGATACCCAGGGTATCGACTTGGATGGAGACGGTATTATCGATGCAACTGTAACATCAGCCAGCTATGATACCAACGGAGATTTTTATACTGATTTGGTGGTACAGGGAGTTGATTACAACCTGGACGGTGTGATAGACACTTTTCTTTATTCGGGAGATCTGGATATGGATGGTATCTTCGAGACCTCCGGTATGGAGATGGATACGAACGGTGACGGAATTCAGGATTATTATTCTGAGATGAGAATGGTGGATACGGACGGAGATATGGTGGCAGACACACTGGTGTTCAGTGAGGACTTAAATCACGATAACATTTTTGAAACCGTAGAAGTATATAGCGGAAGTGAGATCGATACCTTCCTGAACCAACAGGGTTTTTACGGATATGAAGAAAACGGAGCCGATTATCAGCAGAGCAACGGGCCCGCAGAAGGCAATTTTAACCCTGACAGCCCAGATGTGGATTATGATACTTTAGTCGGAGAACCGCAGGAAGACCTCCAGTACTGGGAGTTCCAGGGGTATAGCGGCCCCTGCGCAATCTATGCCCAGATGTTTGCTTACGAGGGCTTGACCGGCAAGGAAGTCGATATCGATGAGCTGATTGATGTGGCAACAGAAAACGGATGGTATAACGGTTCCGGCACCTCCATGGATGATATGGATAAGATTCTAGACTATCTTGGGATGGATACGGAGCTTTCCTACGATAATGATATGGATGATATCATCAATTGCCTTGAGAACGGCGGTAAGGTAGTGGTAGCTGTGGATGGAGATGAGATTTGGTACGGGGATAATGATGATATGTATACCCCGAATAGTCCGAATCATGCAATAGAAGTAATCGGAGTGGATTATTCCTCCGGTGAGCCGATGGTGATATTAAATGATTCCGGGACTCCGGATGGACAAGGCTTAATGGTGCCGATGGATCAATTTGTTGATGCCTGGGATGATAGCGGAAGTCTGATGGTAGAAGCATACGTATAAAAAATAATGGAGGATGGAGAAATTGGATATGACAATGCAGGAATTCTTAAAAGCATTAAATAAAAATGATGTTGTTAGAAAGACAGTTCCCCTTGGATTAGGTATGGGTCTGCCGATGATTAATATCGTTGGAGATCATGTATGCGTATCAGTTCCCTACTATAAGGTTGTTCCGGCAAAGGAGGATAAAACATTGATCTTCCCTCCGGAATGTATCATAACCGCAAAATGGCCCAACGGTATCGTTATCGATTACAGCAATTTAAGATATGATAAGGACTACCAGAAGGTTGATTTCGATAAGCCGGTAGGAACCTTCCGACATGAGGCTATCAAACAGTGGAATCGTGGGGAATACCAAAGGAAAAAGGAAGAGCTATTTCAAATGTATGATGAATTCATAGCTTCCCTATATTCTGATGAGCCTTATAACACCGGTGATGACTTCAGTGAGCTTCTGAATATTATGATTGAGCCCTCCTTAAGACCCTTTTACCAAAGAATCGGCAGAGGTTTTTATAATAAATTCCTATCTCAGTAGAAAGCTGGGCGTGAGCTTAGAATACCCGGCATCTGTCTCACATGTGAAAAAGTCATACATAGAAAAGAGGTAATTATGAACCTTAAAAAAAGAAATTTTTTTGATACGGATATCCCGGAAGAAAAGGAAACCGTAATTTCAGAAGAGCATAGCAGAAGGAAGAACAGACCACTCAGGGAGCAGAGGGTAGCTCCTTCACCGGAGGTTAAGAAGGAGAAAATTCGCTTCATTGATCATGAGCTGAAGGAGCTGATTGAGGCTGCCGATCAGCTGTGCAGACAACAGAAGCAGTCAGGCTTAAGCAGTGAAGTCGATCTGATTAAACGGTATGTTCAGTCCATGAAATTTACTGTTACCGTGGTAGGAGAGTTCAGCAGAGGCAAAAGCACCCTGATTAATAAGCTGATTGGGGATGAGATCATGCCGGTTGGAAACCTGCCTACCACAGCTATGTTGACGAAGATAACCTATAATGATACCCCGATGCTGGTACATATCAATGAAAAGGGCAGGAAAACGCAGCTTACTCTTGCACCCGAGAGCTGGGACGGACTGACTGCGGATCTATACGGAAATGATGCCAAGGGAGTGGTATATGCCGGATTACCGGACCAATGGCTACTTACAAATGATATGGAATTCATCGATACTCCCGGCGCCGGTGATCTGCAGGATAAAAGAATGGAATATGTGGATCAGGCAATCATGACCAGTGATTGTGCGATTATAACCATCAGTGCCGTTAACGGTATAAGTCTGACAGAGAAAATGTTCTTAGAGGAACGTATCATGACCAGGCAGATACCGAGAATTATGCTCGCAGTTACAAAACTGGATCTGGTACAGAAGGAGGAACGGACAGCAGTCTTACATTATATTAAGAACAAATTGAAGGAATGGAACCTGGAGGTACCGATTTATATTACTCTGGAGGATATGGAGGGGCTTCCGGAGGGAATCGGGGCAGGTATCGGAGCCATGAAGGGCCGGCTGGAATTCTGGGCGAAGGATGCCGGGCACTTAATAAGGAAGAACCGGACGGCATATGCTGCACTGGATGAGATTGTCACCTTATTGCAGCACAATACGGAAACAAAGCTTTCCATCTATGATATGGAAGAGAGCAAGCGGAAGGATGCAGCAGCAAAACAGAAGGAGCTGATTCGAAATAACGAGCTGCGCTGGGAGGATCTTCAAACCCAGATGCTGATGCGCTGTAACAATAATTTCGAGTGGATGCATCAGGTTATCACAGAAAAGCAGGAGGCGGTAATTGAGCGGATTCGATATGAACTGGATCGTACGATGAATCCCAAGGAATGGTGGGAGAAGGATTATCCGTACCGCCTTAAGATGGAGATGGTTGCCCTAGGAGCAGGTCTTGAAAACGGACTGCAGCAGCTATATACGAAGGATCTGGCATGGCTGAATAACATCCTGGAGAATGACTACAAGACTAATATTCTTCAGGAGAAGGAAGCTATGGCCGATAAGGATTTATTTAAGAAATGGAATACACCGGAGGACATAGAGCTTACAGACATCAAGAAGGGAAGGCTGATCAGCAGGATTGGGACCGGTGTGGCGAGTGCAGGAGGATATCTGTTATTCGGAGCCTTCGGACTCTCACCCCTGGGAGCCATCGTAGGTGTCAGCGGTGGAATTATTTCTGAAGTATTCTTAAACAGAAACGTTGAAACCCAGAAGAGAAAGCTGGCGGATATGGTAAGAACTCAGGTACCTAAGGTGATTGACCAAGCGGTCCGGGAAGTGGAGCAGAAGCTACGAAAGGCCTATGATTCAATAATCGCTCAGGCTAAGCAGAAGGAAGCTGCCTGGATTGACTCCAGAATAGAGGCAATCGATTCAGCGCTGGCGAGAGAAGACAGAAGCAGTGAGAAAGAAGTTAGGGAAGAATATGATAAGATAATGAACCTAAAGTCAAGAATAAAGATAACGGAGAGATAAGCCATGCCAGAGAATAAATACCAGTATCAGGATTTTAAAGAAAAACAGGTAAAATTAGCCGGACTGATCAGCGAAACCTCTAAAATTATCGCGGGATTAAAGATGGAGCAGTATGCCAAAACCCTGGACGGACTTAGTAAGAAGATTGCATCCGATAATCTGAAGATTCAGGTGCTCGGTACCTTCAAAAACGGGAAAAGCACCTTTATCAATTCCTTATTGGGTCAAGAGATCCTGCCTGCTTATGCCACTCCCACGACTGCCATCATAAATGAGGTAAAGTATGGCAAGGAACCCAAGGCAGTTCTGTATTTCATGAATCCCCTACCGGAGAAGATGCATAACGAGATAGCGGATAAAGCCATGGAGCATATGAAGAAATACAATATGAAGAATATTCCGCCATTGGAAATACCCTATGATGAAATCGAGGATTATGTTGTCATACCCATGGGAATGGAGCACAAGGATGCACTGAAGGAAAGTCCCTTCGAGAAGGTGGAGCTGTTCTGGCCCCTGGATATTCTTGAGAACGGAATAGAGATCATTGATTCTCCCGGACTCAATGAACACCCGGTAAGAACTAAGGTTACGATGGAATACTTAAAGAATGCGGATGCGATTATCTTCGTATTCACCGCTCTGGCCTGCTGTTCTGCAAAGGAGATGGAATTCCTAAATGATATCCTAAAGCCGCAGGGCTTTGGTGACGGAGATATCTATTGTATTGTCAACCGCTTCGATAACCTGATTAATGACCGGGAACGGGATAGAGTTAAGAATTATGCTGCCAAGATGCTGAAGCCCTATGCAAAGGAGATTTTCTGCGTATCAGCCTATAATGCTCTGGAGGGTAAGACTCATGATCGGCCGGATCAATATCAGCAGTCCGGAATGCCGGATTTTGAAAAATCCATCCTGTATTATCTGACCCATGAGCGCGGAAATATCAAGCTTGCACCGGCAACCAGGGAACTAAGCAGAATCATCCGCCAGGATACTCTGGAGAAGGTGATTCCGGAACAGAAGAGCGCTTACGATACGGATATTAAGCTTCTAAAGTCAAGATACGAGGAAGCGAAGCCAAGACTGGACCAGATGGAGAAGAAGAAGCTGATACTGGATAACCGGATTAAGACGCTGATTGACAGCATGATGCCGGACTTCAGACGCTGCATCGTATCCTACTTTAATGATTTACCCGGAAAGATCAAGGTATGGGTGGATGAGTATGAACCAACCACCGAGCTTTCCATGATGCATCTTACCAAGGATGCGGAGAAGCTTTCTAACGAAATCAGTGAATTCATCACCCAGAAGGTGGACAGTGAACAGGTGCTTTGGACGAATACAACCTTGCAGTCCATGATAACCTCAAAGGTGCAAGGCATGATTGCTTCCATCGAAGGTAATCTGCAGAACTTCTTCATCGAGCTGGACGAGATTAAGATGGATATCTCCGGTGTCGATAAGAAGAAGGTGGAGGAGATGCCCCTATGGCAGAGGATTGTTGCAGCCGGCGGTGGATTCCTAGTCAGCGGCTACGGCGGGGCGGTACTCGGTGCAGCGACCGGTCTTTCCAAGGATTTTGCCAAGGGACTGGCTCTGCAGGTAGGTGCTTATCTGGCACTGGCCTTTGTAGGCTTTCTAAATCCGGTAACCATCATTGCTGTCATTATAGCATCTGTGGTCGGAGGCGGAATGTCAGCCAAGAAGGATATCTTAGAAAAAGTGAAGAAGGGTATCTCAGACGAATATTGCAATGGTATTATAAACGCCAGCGCATCTACTGTCGAGACCTTTGTTGAGGATATCAAGCTTAAGATATCCGAGATTGGGACGATAATCGTAAATTCCATGGATACGGAGATTCATGAGATCCAGCTTCAGGTAGAGAGTATCATTAAGGAGATGGAATTAGGACGGGAAAATATCGATAAGCAGAAGAAGGAGCTTGCCGCTAAGGAGGAGCAGCTGCGAAGAATCAACAGGGAGCTGGATGAATTTATCTTTATGCTGGTTGGTAAGTAATACATAGCTATACAACCTTATTAAATGGAGGCAGCTTAAGCCCTCTTAAGCAGGGGCTGAGCAATGAAAAGCTTATGAACAGTCAGAGTGATGTAAAACAGCTTCGTTTGGATCTTTTGGACGATAGGATTGATCTGAATGGTAATCTGGGATTTATTGAGAAACTTAAGAGAAAATATGAATTTGCATCCGCATATACAACGGAAATCGACTTAAGGCTACAGGAGATCAGGGAAAAACAGCAGGATAAGAACCTGAATCTGTCCGTCATCGGTGAATTCTCCACCGGAAAAAGCACCTTTATTAATGCCCTGATCCGAAAGGCCATTCTGGAGTCGGATGTCCTCCAGGGTACGACGGTAGCGGCTACCGTCATTCGGTACGGTGAGAAACAAAATATCCTGATTAAGCGGATTGTGAACGGTTCAGAAAAGCTCTTGGAGGTACTTCCGGAGAAGATTATGGAGCATCAGGCCTTTATCCGGAAGGTAACGGAAGCAACGACCAGGAAATCCTCAGAAAGTAAGAGGGAGACAGTTATTATCGAATACCCTTCCGAAACCCTGAAGCACAATCTGGTTATTGTGGATACACCGGGAACGAACGTTACGGAGGTCTGGCATGAGGAGGTGACCGCCCATGCCATCCACTCCCTGTCCGATGCATCCATTGTCATCATTGATGCGGTGAAACCGATGCCGATGAGCCTGGTAAGCTTCATCAACAATAATCTTCAGGATGTAATCAAGAATTGTGTCTTTGTAGTAAACAGGGTTGATCTTCTCCGCCCGAAGGAACGGGAGAGACTATTAAATTATATTACGGATCAGATCTCCAAGACCTTCGAGATTGAGAAACCGATTGTATGCCCGTATACAGCCCTCTTTGTACTTGGAACCAGTGAACCGGAGATCATTGGCAGTATCAATTATGATAAGGAGGATATTAATAGCCTGGTGGAGCTATCCTACCGCACGGAAGCAAGAATTTATTCCTATCTTGCGGAGCGCCGTCTGATTATCCAGAGGACAAAGCTTCTGGAGCTGATGGATCATACCTATGATGTTCTGAAGGAAAGCCTGAAGCAGAAGCTACTTGACTATAAGAATAAGCATAATGAGATTGAGGCATCGAAAATCAGGGATGTGGACGGCTTCATGCAGGAAAGTATCGATCAGATATCAATGCGGATTGCAAGCTTCTCCATGAATGAGAGAAGCAGGTTCTGTCAGATCGGCTTCCAATCCAAGAAGGAAGGAATCTATTATAATCTGAACAGTCTGCAGGACAGGAAAATAGTAATTGCCTATGTCAATAATCTGCCGAATAACCTGCAGAAGGCAGCGAAGGAGATCCTGGAACGGGAGGTCAATCCCATCATTGAGAGGATGATTGCATTCGAGCAGGAACAGTGGGAGCTGTTTTTTGAGGATTTTAAGAAACGATACCACCGTCTTGCAATCCACGGTAATCAGGAGGAATTCAAGGCCGATGCGGTCCTGCCACATTTTCCTCCGGTGGTTTCTGCTAATTTGTCCTCAGCTCTCACCGAAGCCAGCACTAAATACCAGAAGCTCGGAGATGCCGCTAATATCGGAGGAGCAGCGGGTGGTGCAGTACTTGGACAGATGATTATTCCAATTCCGGTGGTCGGCGCGGCACTGGGGC
>JAEYQV010000150.1 GCA_023409835.1 Bacillota bacterium | reverse complement strand
GCGGAGCGATTCTGGATCAGATCCGAAAGATGGACTGGATTCCGAGAAGTATCAGACAAAAACAGAGAAAGATAGATATGGCTTACCAAAGCCTTGAGATAAAATACGGCAGAAGTGTGAATGACGATGAAGTAGCGAAGGAACTTGATATCTCGGTAGAAGAACTGGAGAATTGGCAGAATCAGACGAAGATTACAAATATTATATCTCTGGATGAATTCATGGAGCAGGGCAGCGAAACGAAGGTGGAACAAAGTCTGACAGCGGATTTTAACCAGCCGGAGAAGATCGTTGAGCAACAGGAGCTGAAGGAGCTACTGGCGAAGACACTGGAAACCCTGACGGAGAAGGAGAGAAAAGTCATCCTCCTGTATTATTATGAAGAATTAACCTTAAAGGAGATTAGCCGGATACTGGAGGTATCGGAATCAAGAATCTCCCAGCTTCACACCAAAGCGCTACAGAAGATGAAAGTTAAACTAGGAGTTAATATGGAGGTTCTTACCAGTTATTAACCTTTTGACAAACAAAGGCTTACGATTGATATTCCGCCTTGAGAGGGTAACGGGACAAACGCAGGCAGGCTAAGACGGGGGGAAGAAAATGAGGTCAAAAAACGGATATTTTCAGCTGTACATCAGACAGGACGGAACATATCTGAGGTTATTTGAAGCAGAGGCCGGCGGTCAGGCAATTGTGTATGATGAAATCAGTAACTATCTGATGGATAAGAGAATATATGAATTTGATAAGATTGCGATCGGCAGAGCAATGTCCACATTAAAGGGTATGGCTGAGGTGAAGCTTACTTCGGTTCCGATTTTACCACAGGATGAATACCTTAAGGTTGAAATAACTGAGGAGAAGATGTCTGTAAGGGGAAGATTCTATCCCCCAACCAATGGCGGTAATCTGATGACGAAGGAGGATATCATCAGTGCCATGGTTCGTTCCGGGGTAAAATATGGAGTGGACGAGACAGCTGTCTTTCAGTTTTTAAGTGACAGGAGATATTGCACAGAATATATCCTGGCCAAGGCAACGCCGGCGGTTCAGGGACGGGATGCCACAATTACATACCATTTTAATACGGATCTTACCTTAAAGCCGAAGACGAATGATGACGGTACAGTAGATTTTCATCAGCTGGATATGATTAGCCATTGCAGAAAGGGTGAGCTTCTGGCAACTCTGACACCGGTAGATTACGGAAAGCCGGGGATTGATGTATGCGGCAATATCATCCGTCCGATGAAAGTAAACAATAGAGCCTTGCGCCATGGGAATAAGATCACCCTATCCGAAGACGGTCTGTGTCTGTATTCGGAGGTAGACGGTCATGTCACCTTAACTGACGGCAGAGTATTTGTATCCGATACCTTTGAGATACCGGCCGATGTGGATACCTCCACCGGTGATGTCCTGTATGAAGGCAATGTAGTAATCAAAGGGAATGTAATTACCGGCTTTTCTGTCAGGGCGAAGGGAGATGTTGAGGTATATGGTGTTGTAGAGGGTGCCTACATCGAAGCCGGCGGTCATATCATCCTTCACCGCGGAATGCAGGGAATGAATAAGGGGATTTTAAGAGCCTCCGGTAATATCATTACAAAATTTATTGAAAATGCAGAAGTATATGCCAGCGGATATATTACAACAGAATCAATCCTTCACAGCAAGGTATCGGCAAAGGGTGATATAACAGTAGGGGGCAGAAGAGGCTTTGTAACCGGTGGTGAGATCCGGTCAGGCTCCATGATTTCTGTTAAGACATCGGGTTCCCAGATGGGTACCAGTACCTTGTTGGAGGTAGGTATCGATCCAAAGATACTGGAGGAATTCAGGGAGACAGAGAAGAAAATCGCTGTACTTCAGGCTGATAAGGAAAAGATAATTCAGGCTGTCGCCCTAATCCGCAAGAAGATGCAGACCACAGGGTCATTGCCCGCTGATAAGCTGGAGAGCTTGAAGCTGATTACTCAGAATAATACCAATATTGAAGCCCGATTGCAGGAGGCTAAAAAGAGGTACGACGAGCTTAAGATTGATATGGACAGTCAATCTCAAGGCACCATCAAGGTACAGGATACGGTGTATCCCGGAACCAGGATTGTGATTTCTAATGTGATATATTTTGTCCGGGAAGAAATACAACACAGTAAGTTTGTTCGTGACAGAGCAGACATTAAGATTGTACCCTTATAAGTTTGCTCAGGAAATTCCTTTTTCTTTTATTTATAAGGAGGGTTTGGTATGCCGATCAGGCCGATTGAGATTATGATATCACAGGAGGTTACACAGCTTAAGCACCTGGAAAGTCATAAAAACCAACAGGAGCAGGTACAGATAGGTAAGAGCTTTCAGAATATGATTGTAGCTGAGAACCAAAGACCGAATGAGACTGTGAAGAGTGAGAATAAGGAATTCCGCTATGATGCCAAGGAGAAGGGGCAGAATAATTATAACGGCTCGAAGGATAAAAAGAGGGAGAACACGGAAGAGGATAAGAAAGATCAGAAGAAGAGTAATACAGCGAAGGAGAGAAGCGGCGGTATCGATATCCTGATATAGTAGCTTCAAGCACCTGTTCAAAATAGTTCGTAGGAATGGTAGGAAAGATGAACCTTATAGAGATAATATTAATTATATTAGGAATTATTACAATCCTTATCAGCTGCCGTCTGGTTGACCGTTCGAAGGGAAAGGAAGGACAGCATTCGGACAGTAATGCACCGGAGGTAGTCCGTTACAGTGAGGATGAGCGGAAGCAGCAGGTAGAAGAGCTGGAAGCACAGCTGTCTGAGCTGAAGGAGGAAATTATTGTACGTACAGATGATGATCTAAGCAGAATTTCCAATGAGAAAATCCTGGCGGTGGGGGAATATTCCGACCAAATCCTTGAAAAGATCAGGAAAAACCATGAAGAGGTTGTATTCCTGTATAATATGTTAAGTGAAAAGGAAAAGGAAATTAAAACTACCGTTCGGGAAATTGATGCATCCAGGAAGCAGCATCCTTCCTCCGCAACGAAACAGCCTGAGGCAAAGGAGCAGCCATCAAAGAAGGTAACCGGCATCCAGCAGGTGCAAATTCAGAAGGCGAAGACTTCCGGTATTCCTGACGTGAAGGAAAAGGCGGCAGAGCTTCTGTCTACTGCAGAACAGAGTATAAATAATAATTCTCAGATCCTATCCCTGTATTCCCAGGGTAAATCGATTGTTGAGATTTCGAAGCTGCTAGAGCTCGGTCAAGGAGAAGTGAAGCTGGTGATTGACCTGTTCCGTGCAAGGAAGTAACGAAAGGCTTGGTGTTTGAATGAGACTGAAATACTACTTAAGAGGCTTAGGGATCGGTATCATCCTTACGACTCTTATTTTGACTGTTAGCAGAGTAAATCATAGGCTCTCCGATCAGCAGATTATTAATAGGGCAATGGAGCTGGGGATGGTAATGAAGGAGGATCCGGAAGGGAATCTGGATGAGGTTCTGAAGAATAAGGGAGCACAGAATTCTGATCCTTCGAAGGGGGACAATACACCGGACGAGGAACAGACCCCGGAAGCAGCACCATCGGGAACACCGGAACAGGATTTACCCGAAGCTGAGGAACAGGATACCCAAGCAGAAGGAACCGATCGTCCCGAAGAGTCAAATCAAACAGATGCGACGGCTACTACTTCCGGACAGCCGAAGGATAGCCAGGCAGGTAATACGACAGGGGAGCTGTCCCGGGAAACGACGGATACAACAGATACCACACAGACTTCCCAGAAGCAGGGGACCGGGGAGACTGATACGGGTACAGCAGAGGATGCATTAACTGCCTCGGAAGAGATCACCTTTACAATCGAGAAGGGCATGTCCTCCGGTAAGGTAGCGGCATTATTAGAAGCGAAGGGCTTAATCGAGAAGGCAGAGGATTTTAATAATTATATCATTCAAGAGGATAAATCCGGTGTGATCCGCGTGGGTACCTTTACGGTAACGAAGGGAACCTCCTATCAGATACTGCTGAAGACAATCACCGAAAGATAAATAATGGAAAACATCAATTCAGTATAATAAATATTTCACATAAGCATTTCAGATCAATAAAAAAAACTTGCCATGCAGATACTGATATGGTATAATCTGAACGTTGTATTTATATAAGCTATTGGCTTAAATACAAATTTTATTAATTCGCACGCATATGGATTCCCGGCATGGTGCCGTCAAAACGGTTGCTCAGGGTACGAGATATGCGGAAGAAAACAACCAAATGGAGGTAAATTATGAGCGTTATTTCAATGAAGCAGTTATTGGAAGCTGGTGTACATTTCGGACATCAGACAAGAAGATGGAACCCCAAGATGGCGGAGTACATCTACACAGAAAGAAACGGAATCTATATCATTGACTTACAGAAGTCTGTAGGCAAGGTAGATGAGGCTTATACAGCAATCAAGAATGTTGTTGCTGAGGGCGGCTCCGTATTATTCGTTGGTACTAAGAAGCAGGCACAGGATGCTGTGAAATCAGAGGCTGAGCGTTGCGGTATGTACTATGTGAATGAGAGATGGCTTGGTGGTATGTTAACCAACTACAAGACCATCCGCAGCAGAATTGAGAGATTAAGAGAGATCGAGAGAATGTCCGAGGATGGTACCTTTGATGTTCTTCCTAAAAAAGAAGTTATCCAGTTAAAGAAGGAATGGGAGAAGCTGGAGAAGAACCTCGGCGGTATCAAGAACATGAAGAAGATCCCCGATGCAATCTTCGTAGTTGACCCGAAGAAGGAAAGAATTTGTATCCAGGAAGCGCATACCCTTGGTATTCCGCTGATCGGTATTGCAGACACTAACTGTGATCCGGAAGAGCTTGATTTCGTTATTCCCGGTAATGACGATGCAATCAGAGCTGTAAAATTAATCGTATCTAAGATGGCAGATGCTGTTATCGAAGCAAATCAGGGCGTTCAGTTAACTGATACGACTGTTGCTGAAGGAGCAGAAGCTGACATGGACGTTGACATGGAAGAAGCGGTTACAGAATAATATTAGGATGGGTCTGTTGAAAATGTAGGACTTACCGTATTCCGGTGAATGACCATTTACAGCAGACCCTGTTTTAATATAAAGGTTAATTGTACCGGAACGGCTTTGCTTAAGGTAAAGTAATCGGGTTACAATTATTTATATGGAAACATATATCAGGAGGAAGGATCGGGTGATCCGTGATATCCTCACGAATATTACGATAAATATATTGGAGGGAAATAGGATGGAAGTTACAGCAAGTATGGTTAAAGAGTTAAGAGAAATGACCGGTGCAGGCATGATGGATTGCAAAAAAGCACTTGCAGCAACCGACGGAGATATGGACAAGGCAGTAGAATTCTTAAGAGAAAAAGGCCTTGCAGCTGCAGAGAAGAAGGCAGGAAGAATTGCAGCAGAAGGTGTTGTAGATACTAATGTAAGTGCTGACGGCAAGGCTGCAGCTATTGTTGAGGTTAACAGTGAGACAGACTTCGTAGCAAAGAATGAGAAGTTCAGAGACTTCGTTGCGGCAGTAGCAGCACAGGCAACAGTTACAAACTCAACCGATATGGATGCTTTCATGGCTGAGAAATGGTCTTTAGATTCATCCTTAACCGTGAAGGAAGCATTATCCTCCTTGATCGCTGTTATCGGTGAGAACATGAACATCAGAAGATTCGAGAAGGTTACAGCAGCAGACGGCTTTGTAGTATCATATATCCATGGCGGCGGCAGAATTGGTATCCTGGTAGAAGTAGCAAGCTCTGTTAATAATGCAGAGGTTCAGGAAGCAGCGAAGAACGTAGCAATGCAGATTGCAGCTATGTCTCCGAAGTATGTGAACCAGTCTGAGATCTCAGCTGATTTCATTGAGCATGAGAAGGAAATCTTAAAGGCTCAGGTTAAGAATGATCCGGCTAATGCGAAGAAGCCTGAGAACATCATCGAGAAGATGATCGAGGGACGTCTGGCTAAGGAGCTGAAGGAGTTCTGTCTGGTGGATCAGTTATACGTTAAGGACAGCGAAGTAACCGTTGGACAGTACCTTGCAAATGTATCCAAGCAGGTTGGTGCCGACGTAGCTGTTAAGAGCTTCGTACGTTTTGAAACCGGCGAAGGCCTGGAGAAGAAGTCCGAGAACTTTGCAGAAGAAGTTGCAAAGCAGATGGGAAACTAATCTGAATTTTTGAATAAGTTGATATAATGCTGGGAACCCCGATGTTTCCAGCATTTTTTACGCGCTGCTGTAAAGCTATGAAAATATTCGCTTGGGGTCAAGCCTAAGTATAAATCAACATCTATAAAAGACGCTTTTATTTTTTTATCGACACATCTACACAAACTGATAAAAAGTTACGTATGAGAATTTGATTGGCATCATTTACAAGAAAATCTTACGCAAAAAATTACGTAAGGAAAAAAGCCTGTAAATCCGGTGCTTTCATTGGATTACAGGCTTTTTTGGTGCGGAGTTTTCCTAATGGTGCTTCCGATAATTATGTAAATATGCAAATAACAACAGTAAAGGCCGAAGATACGCAGTTAGCACAGGTAACAGCAGGTTCAGTACTTATTAGCCTTTGTTGAGGAGTGTGTTTTTCTGTGTTTATTTGTATATAATAGTTTGAAAATAACTATAGGATGGGGTATAATGGAAAGTAAATAAAACCATAGGTAAACAACTTCTTATCAGAGATGGCTATATCAGAATTGTAGCATAATTTTTATGCATATTGCGCCGAATAAAAAACATAGAAAAAAATATTAGGAGGATTGAAGAGTGTGCTCCTAAAACAGGTGAGGTAAGGGTGGGGCATTGCCTAACCGAAAGGGAGGAATTAAAATGGATTTGAAAAAAATAGAAAATTATACGCTAGATGATATTTCCGAAATTTTTAAAGAAAAAGTAGACGCTATCTTAATTATTCATGCTGAACTTGACAGCTACAAGTCTATTTCCAGAAAGGGAATATTTTCTGATATAATCAAAGAAAACGGAAATTATCATGACCTCATTGAAAAGCTATTGTTTAACTTTAACAATAGTTCAAAGAGAATTGCAAGTGACTATCATGTCTTTATTCCTTCATACGGTAAAATCCATGGCAAATACAGTAAAAGATTAAAGCTTGTATATAACAATACTCCACATATAATTCAGATGACAATATATCCTTTAAACGATAATAACATCTATATGCTCATTCTCGACGAACTTGATAACAGCGAATATATACAGGAAATCCTAACCAATGAGAAAATGAATAATATTCAGAATACATATCTCTTCTCCATGTATGTTGACCTTATCAAGGACACAACAAGCAGCATTAGTGTTAAGGAAATTTCTGATGAACCTATGAAAGCAACTGAATTAAAATACAGCGACTGGCGTATGATGATCGTAAATATGATTTGGTCTGAGGACCAGCCACTCTTTCTTGAGCACACAGAGCCTGATTATCTAAAAAAGAACCTTGCACCGGGAAGAACTACGTCGTTTGACTGCCAGATGCAAAATCTCGAAGGAATGTATATCTGGGTAAAGTTGATTTTCAGCCGTGCTGAAACTAACAATAACGATGATTTCAGATTTGTATTTATTGTTCAGGATATCCACGAAGATTCTGTTCAATTACTGTCTACTCTTAAAAAAAACGAAGAACTTGCTTCAAAAGACTCCTTGACAGGTGTATATAACCATGGAAGAATTGAAACAGAGCTTTATAACGCTATCGAAAATAATAAAGAAATCGAACGGTCTCTTTCTATTATGATGATGGATATTGATTATTTTAAAAGGGTCAATGATATATTTGGTCATTCCATAGGGGATATCACTTTACAGCACTTTGTTGCAATTGCCTGTGATTTCCTAAAACTCTATAACATAAAAATTGGACGTTGGGGCGGCGATGAATTTGTTGCCGTGTGCTATGATATTAATGCCTCTAAGCTTATGACCATCGCTGAAAGTATGAGAATAAAAATTTCCGAAGAAAAATTCGATATTGTTGGTAATATCACTTGCAGTATCGGTATAACCGAGATAAATAAAAATGACAGGGTTAAAGAGGCATTCGAGCGTGTTGATAAAACCATGTATTCTGCAAAAATAAGCGGAAGAAACTGTGTTAAGGTTCAATTATAAAGGTAGCACCGTATAAAGCACGCTTGACAGCTTTGTGCGATATTACCTAAAAATCCTCTCATTGTAATATCGATATAGATCGGAAATAGGTGCCCTATTATTAAGATTATTACGACATTGAAAAAGATAGGATAAATCGACGAGAGTATATTAAAATAGATGAGGTGAAGTTAGATAGATTTATTCATAAAGGAGATAGCTTATGGGAATGATGGAAAGGCCAACTGTCAGCACATTGGCTGACGGAGGAAGGTATTGGGAGCATGAGTTCGAGAAATTCTTTCTAAAGACGTACGTACCTGCAAATGATATTGACGGACAGACGAATAATTATAGCTTTCGGGCTCCGTTACTGCTGGTCTTTGAAGAATACAGGCAGAGCAGGGAGGAGGCAATAGATTTTGCCAAGAAGAGTGGACTTAGCAGTATAGCGGCCGCAGTGGATTCCGGTGTCCTTTTTGTCTATCCGACGGCTGAAGGTGGGTGGAAGAATGCAACTGAGGAGTTATATGCGTCCGTGATAGCTGAAGTTAAAATGGATCCCAACTATTCGGATGGAATTACCGAAATACATAATTTCTTTACACGCGAGTTCAAGGGCTATTTTGCAAGAGGTGCGATATTTCGAGCTGATATTTATAGCTTTGGCGAGTCGGCAGATTATGTTGCTAAGCATCTGCTGAAAACCATACATGGTGAGTATCTCTGGGGCCCGGGTGAGATCACTCCTGCTATGTGTTCCATGCAGAAGCTGAGTGTTATTCCTGCACCGGAGCGTAAGGATATCGCTATCTTGAGTGTTGGCAATTCTAAGGAAATAAATGAAGCCTTTCAGGATTGTACGAATCTCCTAATTAAGTCGGAGCCTGACTACAGGGCAGATTTTAAAGCTTTTGTCCGCAAGTTTAAAATGTGGTGTGGTAATATGGAGATTGAGCCTGATTTTGAGGCAATGAATATGACAGAGGAAGCCGGTAGCATTCTTGTAAAGACCTCACCTGACAACAGAGGTGCATTTAAGGATACAGCAGAGCATAAAGTTGGATATTTTGCCTACTACAATCATGATATATTTGATAAAGGACCGGTGCCACTGCTGATGGGATTTCATGGTGGCGGTGACTCCTCGATGTACCTGACATTTGTTACAGGATGGTATGAGATCGCACACAGATATGGTTTCTTGTATGTTTCACTTGAGAATCATCAGAATGTAACAGCCACAGAAGTTGTTGAAGTAGTTGAGGAGCTTAAGAAACGTTATAATATTGATGAGCATCGCATGTATGCAACCGGATTCTCGATGGGCAGTGGAAAGACATGGGATATGTTTCAGGAGTATCCGTATCTGTTCGCAGGTCTTGCTCCTGCAAGTGCACTGTTCCCGGTAAAGAACAATCCATTTAGTCCACCTCTCGGTGACAGACTGAATATGACGGTTCCTGTTCCGATGTTCTATTCGGGTGGTGAAGATTCACCTCTGCCGGAATTACCTTTCCAGGCCGATTCTTGTCTTGAAAGGATACAGTATGCTGCAGAGGTCAATCAATGCAAGACTAGATTTGACTTAAGCTACGATGATAAGGACAGTTGGGCGGATTCTATATGGGGTGTTTCCGGTGATCGTGTCGAGAAGCTTTACGATGAGTCCAGAGGAAGCTACCTGACCATTCATTTCTTTGACAGCGAAGATGGTGTTTGTCGCACCGCATTTGCAAGTGTCAGTGGACAGGGACATGAGTGCAGACATCATACTTGTGAGAATGCATGGAAGTTTATATCGCAGTTTGCCAGGTAACTGATTTTAACGAAATGAGGAGTCGAAAGATACAGACAATTAAAATGAACTTGGACTGTATAGAGCAGCTTGCCTTCCTACCAAAGGCTTTGGCCTCGAAGAACATATAAAGATAGAAATACTGCGATAATACATAAAAGGTAAAATTATTTAAAGTTATATTTAAAAGGAGAACTGTATGAAGAAGGAGCTACTTAAGAGATTTGAGGAGATTTTCGGACCCGGAGATGAGGGTAAGGTGTATTTTGCTCCGGGCAGAGTCAACCTGATCGGTGAACATACAGATTATAACGGAGGCCATGTATTTCCTTGTGCATTAACAATCGGAACCTATGCTGTGGCCAGAAAGAGGCCGGATAAGAAGCTGCGATTTTATTCTATGAACTTCAAGAAGCTCGGTGTACTCGAATCCACCATCGAACAATTGGATGATAAGCAGAAAGATCAATGGACCAATTATCCGAAGGGCGTCCTGTGGGCAATGAAGAAGAAGGGCTTTATAATTGACAGTGGACTGGAGGTATTGTACTACGGTAATATTCCCAATGGCTCCGGTTTGTCTTCCTCTGCATCCATAGAAGTACTGACAGGCTTCCTGCTGAAGGATTTATTTCGGCTTCCGGTATCGAATCAGGAGCTGGCCCTGATCGGACAATATTCCGAGAACAACTATAACGGTGTGAACTGTGGTATTATGGATCAGTTTGCCATTGCCATGGGTAAGAAAAATCAAGCTATTTTCTTGGATACCGCCGATCTTTCCTTTGAGTATGCACCTCTGGAACTGAGCGGGGCAAAGATTGTTATCATGAATACCAATAAGGTTCGCGGTTTGGGCGATTCAAAATATAATGAAAGAAGGAACGAATGCGAGGCCGCTCTGGCGGATTTACAAAAGGTGCTTCCGATCAAAGCATTGGGTGAATTAACGGAGGAGCAGTTTGAAGCACATAAGGAGGCTATCGAAAATCCGATCCAAAGAAAACGGGCAAAGCATGCCGTATATGAAAATCAAAGGACCATGCAAGCCGTGCAGGCCTTAAAGTGCAATGATCTTGAGTATTTCGGAAGGCTGATGGTAGCTTCTCATACCTCCTTGAAGCAGGATTATGAAGTGACCGGTTTGGAGCTGGATACGATTGTAGAGGCTGCTTTAAAGCAGGAGGGTGTCATCGGTGCCAGAATGACCGGTGCAGGCTTCGGTGGATGTGCTGTCAGCATCGTGAAGGAAGCATTT
>JAEYQV010000095.1 GCA_023409835.1 Bacillota bacterium | reverse complement strand
ATATAATCCTCCTGCGAGATATGGAATAGCTTTAAATTGTCCAGCTCTTTCTTGCACTGAAATCCGGCTTTTTCAAAGGCCTTCACGGATCTATGATTATCCGGTTTGATTTTTGCAATCACCCGGGGAATTCTCCATTCAAAGAAAGCGTGTCTAAGTCCCTGAAATATTGCACCTGTTCCCAAACCGTTTCCCCAGTTATTCCTATCACCGATTACAATAACCATTTCTGCTTCGCTGCCTCTATGGACGAGCCTCAGGAATCCGACAGGACAGTTCCTGGAATTATAGATTATAAAGAAGCTTCCGTTTTGACTAAACAGATGCGTCATGATGAATAGATTAACACGGCTAACGGCCTGGCTGATTGCATAAGAGATATCCGAGGCTTCATTCAAATACCGGGTAACCTCCTGATCCTCCATCCAGCCTTGTATAATCAAGGCATCATTACGTGTTACTTCCTGTTTTAGCGTAACCTGTGCTGCTCTCATGATATATCCCTCCTTATCTGAGGGTATTATAAGGGTTCAAGTTACTTTAATGTCAAGAGCCATAAAAATAAGGTTTATAATAGAATTGGATACGTTAACTTTATTAGTTTCATTCTATCATAAATGATTCAATCTGGTAACCGTCAACATATTATGAGATGCAACTAATTCTATGCTAAATCAGAAAAGGAAATACGCAAGTCAAGCAAAAGAAGCTTACGTAATGGTAGCGAAGCAGCAAACCCTTGTGACATAAACATAGTTCACAATATGAAGTGGGAAACACTGTCTATTAATGTTTACCGTGGAGCAAATGTTGTGCCACTGTTATTGATAAATTTGGAGTGTATTGGTGGATTTCAATTTTAGGGCCTTTAACTGTTTAAGTTTGGTGCTTTAAAGAATACTACACTAAATTTTAAATAAGCGGAAAAATACAAATATTAAATGTGCGGAAAAATATAAACTTGACAATATGCGCCCTTCTATTATAAGATAGATTGGTTTTAATAATGTTTTGGAGGTTATTATTTTGTCTGATTATTCTAAGGAAATACAAAAAAGACGGACCTTTGCGATTATCTCTCATCCGGATGCAGGTAAGACTACTCTGACGGAAAAACTGCTGCTGTATGGAGGAGCAATTAATCTGGCAGGTTCCGTCAAAGGTAAGAAGACGGAACGGCATGCTGTTTCGGACTGGATGGAGATCGAGAAACAGCGTGGTATCTCAGTTACCTCCTCCGTCATGCAGTTTAATTATAATGATTATTGTATTAATATATTAGATACACCGGGACATCAGGACTTCTCGGAGGATACCTACCGAACCCTGATGGCAGCGGATTCGGCTGTTATGGTTATTGACGCCTCTAAGGGTGTTGAGAGCCAGACCATGAAGCTGTTTAAGGTCTGCGTCCTTCGTAATATCCCAATCTTTACATTTATTAATAAGCTGGATCGGGAATCCAGGAATACCTTTGAGCTTCTGGATGAGATAGAAACGGTGCTTGGCATTCGCACCTGCCCGATTAATTGGCCAATCGGCTCCGGTAAGAATTTCAAAGGGGTGTATGACAGGGAAACCAAGCATATCACCCGCTTTTATGCTGCTCATAATGGCCAGAAGGAAGTCGATACCGTAGAGGCTGAGCTAGGGGATCCGGAGCTGGATTCCTTGATCGGCAGGGAAAATCATAATATCTTATCCGAAGAGATTGAATTGATCGATGGGGCAAGTAGTGAATTTGATCTTGATCAGGTGCTGGCCGGTAAGCTGACTCCTGTATTCTTTGGATCAGCGCTTACGAACTTCGGTGTGGAAACCTTCCTGAAGCATTATCTGTCCATGACAACCTCACCCCTTCCTCGGGTATCCAATGAAGGCAAGATTGATCCCCTGGAGAATGATTTCTCCGCATTTGTCTTTAAGATTCAAGCAAATATGAATAAGGCCCATAGGGACCGTATTGCATTCATGAGAATTTGCTCCGGTAAGTTCACCGCAGGAATGGAGGTCAATCATGTCCAGGGTAATAAAGTAATCCGGTTAACTCAGCCTCAGCAGCTGATGGCGCAGGAGAGAAAGATTATTGAGGAAGCCTATGCAGGAGATATCATCGGTGTATTTGACCCCGGTATCTTCTCGATCGGGGATACACTGTGCATGCCGAGCAAAAAATTCAAATATGAGGGGATTCCTACCTTCTCGCCGGAGCATTTCGCCAAGGTCAGACAGGTGGATACCATGAAGAGAAAGCAGTTTCTAAAGGGCATCACCCAGATTGCCCAGGAGGGTGCAATCCAGATTTTCCAGGAATACAATACCGGCATGGAGGAGATTATTGTCGGAGTAGTGGGTACCCTGCAGTTTGACGTCCTGAAGTTTCGATTGGAATTTGAATATGGTGTGGAAGTCCGCCTGGATCCCCTGCCTTATGAATTCATCAGGTGGATCGAAAATAAGAATATTGATGTCAGCAAATTAAGCATCCCGTCGGATACGAAGAAGGTAAAGGATATGAAGGGAAATGCTCTGCTTTTATTCGTAAATAGCTGGAGCATCAAGATGGCGCTGGACCGGAACAAGGATCTGGAGCTATCCGAATTCGGAAGAGATTAATAATTAGGAAGAAGAAACCTGTGTTGCCTTATAACACAGGTTTTATTTTATAGAAATCATGGTGCT
Organism: Bacillota bacterium; assembly: GCA_023409835.1. Taxonomy (GTDB): domain Bacteria; phylum Bacillota; class Clostridia; order Lachnospirales; family Lachnospiraceae; genus Mobilitalea. The sequence continues at coordinate 3,300 of JAEYQV010000095.1, read as the reverse complement.
TCGCAAGCCGCACTCAGCTAAAGTGAGTATGATTTCGCGTTGATCAGCAGGGGAGCAGGTTTACGTATATTTTGTTGAAGGCGTTCTGGATGATTTTCTTATGAAACTAAGAGTACCGGAATCGAAAACATGGGTTTTGGTTATGGAACAACCGAGGTTGAGCTCCGGGATATTAGGCACCTGTACGGTGGCATAGTAATGTATACCGGAGCTGCTAAGCTGAAGAATAAGATATTTTCTGTTATTCTTGAAACAGAAACCGGCGAAGGGGATGATAGGATGGCTCAGTTTTAAACTGGTAAAAAATGCATTTTTTTACTTGAATACTCTCAAAAATGAGATTATTATATGAAGTAAGAATAATCCTAAGCGGAGAATTTTGCTTGTATCTATATGGAGGACGTTATGAAGAAATCATATATCGATCTGGTCATGAATCCGACCCGGGGAAGAATTATTCAATATCTGGTTACCCATAAACAGGCGACAACAAGTGAGATATCTTTGCAGCTAAAGGATGTGTCTAAAGCTACCCTATATCGAAATATCAGTACACTGGAGAAGAACAGGGTGCTGTATGTGATTGAGGAGCATAAGATCCGGGGAACCGTGGAAAAGGTATATACTCTGAATCAGGAGATGCTTTCTGCCTCGGGGAATACCTCGGATGCCAAGACAAATGCTTGGAATATTCTGATGAGTCTGTACCGGGATTTTGATTCCTATTTTGATAAAAAGGAGGCAAAGCCGATTACAGATCGGATATTCTTTAATACGATATCCCTAAACCTCTCCAACGAAGCCTTTGACAGCTTTATGGCGGAGCTGCAGGATATGGTAGAAAGGTATAACAGTATTCCTTCGAGTAAGACCTCGAAGGCGAGAAAGCTGACGGTGATCTCTTCTCCGGGAATGAGGAAACTGATCTGATAAGCTTATTCATTAGCTATAAGCAGGGAGGGTGCAGTTGATTGGAAAACCCATTGGTTAGTATTATTGTGCCGGTCCATAATGCGGCTGGTTATTTGAACCGCTGCCTTGACAGCATTAGCAAACAGGATTACCGGAATATTGAAGTAATCCTGGTAAATGACGGAAGTGAGGACGAGAGCCTTTCCATCTGTCAGGATTACCAGAGAAAGGATACCCGTTTTAGGGTAATTGATAAACCGAATACAGGTGTTTCGGACACCAGAAACCAGGGGATAGCAGCTGCCACGGGGAAATATCTTCAATTTGTTGACAGTGATGACTGGATTACCGAGCATGCTACTCGTACAATGGCTTGTGCTGCAGAGAGTACCGGAAGCGATATGGTGATTACGCACTTTTACCGGATTGTCGGGAAGCGTATGACCCTGCAGGGACATATCAAAGCGGAAGAGGTTATGGAGAGGCAGAAGTTTGCGGAATATATGATGGAGGCTCCGGCGAATTTCTATTACGGCGTCATGTGGAATAAGCTGTTTCGGCGGGATATTGTGGAACAGCATAATATTCGCTGTATGGTGGGCTTAAACTGGTGTGAGGATTTTATTTTTAATCTGGAGTATCTGCAGTATGCGGACCGGATCTGTTCTATACCGATTCCGATATATTATTACGTGAAAACCAAAGGGAGCCTGATAGCCACGGAGGTGACGTTCCGTCAGACAGTCAGAGTAAAATTCCTGATTTTTGATTACTATAAGGACTTGTATAAAAGCGTGGATCTTTACGATGAGAATAAACATAAGGTACAGAAATTCCTGATTTCTATGGCAAAGGACGGAGGCATCCTTCCATATAAGCTGAAAACTGCAGTTACCAAAAAAAAGTAGAGTTGACTATATATTCCTGTTAGTCTAATATAGATTGGGAAGAGGGCGGAGTTCGTGAAGGGGAGATACTGTTATAATGATTATAGCTTTCTCATAGCCAACCGCCTTACCATGAGATAAATTATTAAATGGATTGGAGATTGTCATGATTACATGTAGAAATTGCAGCGCACAGCTGCAGGATGACGCAAGATTTTGCAATATCTGCGGTGCGAAGGTTCATGAAATGATTCCTTGTCCTAGCTGCGCAAAGCTGGTGAATGCGGAATATGATTTCTGCCTGTTCTGCGGTACCAGGTTAAAAGCAACGGTTATGCCTGTAGTACCTACAGCAATGGAAATGGTCCGGGAGACTTCGGCAACACAGGAGACGCCCGTGGTCCGGGAGACTTCGGCAGCACAGGAGATACCCGTGGTTCGGGAGACTTCGGCAACACAGGAGACACCCGTGGTCCGGGAGACTTCGGCAGCACAGGAGATACCCATAGCTCAGGAAATCGTCCGGACTGCTTCCGGCTTCACTGACACAGCCGGGATATCAGCAATACCCGGGGTTCCTGAATCACCGATTGCTCCGGTAGATACGACAGCGCCAAATCAGTCGATTGCCCTTGCAGAACCGGTAAACCAGAGTACCCCTGCTCAAAAATTTGCTTCAGCAGCTCCACAGGAGAATCAAGTCAAACAGCAAAAGCCTGCAAAGAAGGATAAGTCTGTTAAGCAACTAAAACCCGGAAAACAGAAGAAAGCGACGGAGAAAGCGGAGCAGCCCGTGAAAGGAAGAAGGAAGTGGCTGCTACTAATTCCGGCTCTTGCTGTTGTATTAGCGGCAGGAGTATTTGTGGCTTTTCTGTTCCTGAACAAGGGCAGTCATATGGAAACGGTTGTATATCTCAAGGAGGGGAATCTAAAGCTATCCCCGCTTAAATCCCTAGAACCGATTGAGCTTAGCGAGGGCATAATTGCTGATGATAGGATAGCTCAAGCCAGTATGAAATATAAGCTAGGCTACGAGATCAGCTTCAGTAAGGATGGAAAACTAGTCTTTTATCCCGGGAAAAAGGATTATGATACGTTTGATCTTTATTATCTTAACTTAAAGTCGAAGGACAAAGAGGGAGAGAAAATAGCATCAAAGGTTTACGATTATAAGATTAACTCCACAGGAACAGTTGTCTATTACAAAAAAAACAATGATTTATATCGATCTGATCTCTCTGATGAAGTAAAGATAGACAGCAATGTTATTGATTTCTATATCAGTGAAGATGGTAAAAAGCTGGTTTATCAGGACGAGGATAATAACATCTTTTACAAGAATGGAGATAAGGAGGAAGAGAAGCTTGACAGTGATGCTGAGCTTTCCTATATCACCAAGGAGCTCGATAGGATCTATTATATGAAGGAGGATACGCTCTATTTATCAACCAATGGAGGAGAGGGGGAGAAGCTGTTATCCGACCTTGGCATGGTGCTGAAG
>JAEYQV010000148.1 GCA_023409835.1 Bacillota bacterium | reverse complement strand
CAGGAATCATAACCTGCGCCGGCATTACAGGATAATTTTCGCCCGATTCCCTTAGGGGCTCGTATCGTTCCTCTTCTACCCAGAAACTCCTGGCGGTCACCGGTATAATCAATGATCATCTCGCTTGAGAACAGGAATGCACCATAATCCTTAAACTCTGTAGTATATACATTCTTTGCACCAAAAAACTCATGCTCATTATCATAGAAGGTTAATATATAAGGGTTCGTCAGCTCTCTCTGGGTCCCGAGGACCCATTCTACATAACAGGTGAGCCCCAGGTATTTCATTTTATCCGATTGGTTTGTGAGCTTAATTACCCAAAGCTTCAACGGTTCTGTCAAGGGTGTAAATACTGTCATCTCCTGACTAACCTCATTCTCATTATGAAGAAAGGTGGAATATCCGAAGCCATGTCGGACAAGATAAAGCCCTCTATCTGTTCTTCCCATGGAAACCGGGGTCATCACCTCTCCTGTAATTTCGTCCAGGATATAGATTGCCTCTGACGCCGGATCACTCACAGGATCATTGGACCAGGGAGTGATTTTGTCTTCCCTGCTATTATTAGCCCAGGTGAAGCCGGATCCTGCTTCGGATATGTGGAAGCCAAAGCTCTTATTGGCAATTACATTAATCCAGGGTACCGGTGGCTTATTTCCGCCCTCCAAACGAATTTCATACTCTCTGCCGTCGTTTATAAAACCGCCAAAGCCGTTATAATACTCATAACTTAAGTCTGCACCTGACTCCAACCCTAGTTCCTCCTTAACTATTCTCTCTATTGATTAGCAACCTGTCCGTTTAATCCTCGCTCATATTTCTTACGTTCTTTCTGAGCTCCTTGAAGTAAATTCCCGTCCTGCCGTTAAATACCACTCTTGCCACTGTATACAGCAGGTCTGTCTCCGCGGGTATTAGCTGATACGTATGAAGGATGAAGAAGCTGGGTTTATCGTTATCAGAATCATAAACCTTCAGGGAGCTGGTCATATCCTGAATCAGATCATCCACCTCCTGCAGGTATCCCTGCTTCTCCTCAATCAATATAATAAGATCCGCCATGACACTGTTAATTCTCAGATATTCATAAGTCTTAAGAACATCCTTTATGATTCTCTGATCCTCCAGAGAATTCACACGCAACAGCAGAATGGGGTAGTCTCCGGATATACCGAATTTCCATAGGAAGCTCTGATTTTTCCAATTTCTCCTGATATTCTTCTCCGGACCCCGATACAGGAGTGAAGGATAAAATATCGGACTGATCAGATTCTGGAATGCATTCAGCTGCTGTTTCGTTACCTCGAGATATTTCAGTTCAATCTCACTTTGAAGTCTGTACTTCTCCAGTAAATCATCAATTCGATAAGAAGTATTCAGCTCCTCTCCGATATGAACCGCTTCTTCCCTGCTGTTGCAGACACCGGTAATAAAAGATAACGATTGCTTCTCCCCTGCACCCAGGGTAATATTCGCTCTCAGACTCATAATAGGATCATTGCAAAAGCCGGCCCGGTTGGATAGCATCATACTGTTCACGACTGCCATAGGATTCTCAGGAGTATTATTTCTTCCGATGAATCTTAGCCTGTCATTCTCGTATTCGATTGGTTTTAACAGCTTTGCTCCGGTTCTGACCATGTGCATGACATATGGCTTATCTGTTTCTTTGTTACTTCTTCTTGTTGAAAGGAAGATTGCATATTCCTTCAGATACTCACTTTCTATAAAAAGCTTATTAAAAGCAGGATGGCTGAGCTCCGCAATATGACTGTCACTGACAACCTCCAGAAAGCTTGTTATTTCCAGTTGCTTTGCAGTCTTCCCGTGGTTCGTCAGAGTTAATTTCCGAATCTCCATTGTATGATCCGGTGACAAGCTTACTACCATATGGGTAGAGATTTCTCCATCCCTTCTCTTGAACTCCACCTTGTGATGGGAGAAGATCGCCTGATATTCCTCCGACTCTGTTTTGGTTGGATGATAGGTGCTGCTCCAGAACTTACCCTGATCAATATCCTTGATATAGATATAGTTACCTGTATTGGCATACGGATCCGCTCTCCATCGATATAGCAATCTGTCCATGTAGCTGCTAAAACCATCACCGTCAGACGTAATCATTAGTGAGTATCTATTATTCGACAGATAACCTGCGACCGGAATCAGCGGACTTGTATTATTAACAAAGCGGCTGCCGTACGTTTCCGTCTTAATCTGTAGTTTAGTGAAGTTAATCGTGTAGCCCCTCTTGGCAAGAGAAACCAGATGAGACTGCCGTTTCTCTTCCAGCAGTACCTCCGCCGCTTTGACTGACGGGTCCGCATGTAGCCTCTGTCTCATTATTCCATGATTCAGGTAATTGTTAATTGCAACAATATTCATCCCCTGATGGTGTGCCATGAAGGATTTTACAATCCGATAGGGTGTCATCTCCCTCGCATCCGGTTCGTTAAAATCAATTGCTTCATAGAAGCCGTATTCCCCATATGCACCCATATCCTGCATCCTTCTCAGATTTGTGAAGCAGTCCTCACAGGCGTACTCCAGCGCCAGTAACGAAGCATAGGGAGCGACTACCAGGGAGGTCTTTCTGACCGGCTGAAGTCTCAGCTTTGGAACACCAAAGGCCATATACTGGTAATTGGAATACAGGTCAAATCGAAAATACTGGGACTCCGATATTCCCCACGGTATTCCCATTTTCCTAGCATACAGGATGTGCTGTAGTACTGCGGCCCTGGCGGTTTCGGCGAATACAGAGCCTTTGAATTCCTTCATGACCAGATTGGGCATCAAATATTCAAACATTGTACCACTCCAGGATACAAAGCAGGGGATTCCCTTGATCATCGTCAGGGGGCGACCAAGCTTATACCAGTGCTTCAGCGGTACATCCCCTCTTGATACTGACAGGAAGCTTGTCAGAGAGGATTCCGATGCGATCAGATCGTAGCAACTTGCATCCAGTGTATGAGTAGGTACATGGAAGCCGATATGAAACAGCATCCGTGAAGGATTATATAGGAAGCTGAAGTCTGCATTCTGATAGATGGTGTCCAGCCTGCTGCATAACTCATTGATCTTTGTAAGCATTGCCTTTGCTTTCTTGTTATCTGCCTGCGCCAGCTGTTTTAAGCTGGGACAGGAATCAAAATCCTTCGCTTTAATCCGGAAGGCAGCTGCTTCCTCCACAAAGCTCTCGATACTATTCGCAAGCCTGTTGCACCACCGTTTATCCTCATAAGGAAGACAATCCCTTCCATCCATATCCTCCCAAATATCTGTAATATCTTCAATAAATTCGCTGATATTGGTGTAATTCTCTTTTAAGTCTTTGCTATAATTACTCAGCTTTAGTGCAGCCTTCAGCTCCGATATCAGAGCCGTCGAGAACACGGGTCGATCCGTTATTTCCAATAATCCGTTTTTTAAGGTCAGTATATATCCCAGGAAATTACCGCTGTCCACCGTAGAGATATAAGCAGGATTTAAAATCTCCAGCGTATTAATCTGATACCAGTTATACAGATGTCCGCGATATTTCGGAAGCTGTTGAACTGTTCCCAGTAATTTTTCGATATTGCACAGGACAGTACTGAGAGTCTCATAACCTAAGTCCCAGGCTGACAGTATGGCAAGAAACTGCAGTCCGATATTCGTAGGCGAGGTCTTATCACTGATCTTTTCCTTTTGGGACAGCTGATAATTATCCGGACACAGCCAGTTATTCTCTTTCACAGAAAGCTCTTTGAAGAACATCCAGGTTCTCCGGGCTGTATCCAGCAGCAATTCCCTTTCCTCCGGCAGCTCCTCATTGCACTCCTCCCCTCTGGGAAGGCTGATATAATAAGCGGTCAGGAAGGCTGTAGTCCAGATTAATGCCAGGACTCCATATAGTATCAGTCCAAAGGTCGGAAGCTCACGGTTTAGCATCAGCCACAGCAGAAGCGGAGCGGGAATCAGGGAACTCCACATGGTAAGAAAGTAACCTCTTCTTGTATTGATAATTGAGGCATCCACACTCTCAGAGGTATTCCATCGAAGCAGATTCTTCTTGCTGATGTAGAGTCGGTATAGCGTTCTCACCGCAGCATCCGTGGCTACATAAGCCCGATACGGAGTTAAAACCACCTCCAGGAAGGCCTGTTCAAACATCATTCCCAGCTCCAGAAAGAAGCCTTTATAGACAAAGGCCAGCTTCGGTCTCATCAGCTTCTGCTTTAGTAGGGAAAGGAGTAGCACAATGAGGTTAAACACATCATGGAAAAAAATCAATGGAAGCCATAAATAGTACAGTTGCGGCAGCCATGCTAAATTCAAAAGAATGACCAGAGTTTTACTCAAGGGAACCATACTACGACGCAGGTTATCCGTAATCTTCCATTTGGACAGGGCACATATTTTTCGAGAGTTAGCCCTTATTCGGAACAGCCAGGGCAAAAGCTGCCAGTCTCCTCTGATCCAACGGTGCTCTCTCTTCGTATAGGAAAGCACACTGCCCGGAAAGGTATCCATGATTTTAACAGCGCTGGAGAAGGCAGTTCTGGCATAACAGCTTTCCAGAAGATCATGGCTTAAAACACTATTCTCAGGAATTGTATCCTTCAGAAGCGTATAGAACGCCTGTACATGATATATTCCTTTGCCGATATAGATTCCCTGATTGAAGATATCCTGATAAATATCAGAAATCACAGCAGAATAATGGTCAAGACCTGATTGTCCTCCGAAAATCATAGAGAACAGACTTCCCTTCTTATCTACGATATGGTTTCTGACAGAGGGCTGGATAATCACATAGCCTTCCTTTACCCTGCGTTGTTTCATATCCAACACCGGCTGGTTTAATGGATGGTCAATCAAACCAACCAGCTTGGCAGCATTATCCCAGATTAGGTTTGAATCCGCATCGAGGGTTATAACATACTGAAAGGTTTTCAGAAGCTCCTTGCTGCATGCGGTAATATAAAAGCTGGTATTTTCTTTTCTGACACCGCACAAAAGACCATTAAACTCCTCCAGCTTACCTCTCTTACGCTCCCATCCCATGTAACAATTCTCTGATGCATTCCATTTACGATGCCGTAAAAACAGGGAGAAGCGCTGATATTTAGAGGGATATTCCCGGTTGAGTTCCTCCATACGGTTGAGCAGTGCTTCTTCAATTATTTTATCCTTTGCCGTAGTCATCTCTTTAGAATCCTCATGATCAGCAAGTAGTGCATAATACAGATTCTGTTGCCGATTAGCCAGATAAAGCCTTTGAAGCCGGTTTAGATATTCCAGTCCCTGCTCCTTAGAGGAGATAATGACCGGCATTACTACAAAGGTTCTTGCACTATCCGGAATTTCTTCCCGATAATCCAGTGCCGGAAGCTTTTTAACAAGAATACTTCTTGTAAACAGAAAATTGGATATTTCCATAGCTATCCCGGTTAATAAGGGTAAGGCAGCAATTAAGAGCAGAATATATTGATACGGCTTCAGGACCCCGTCGGTTCTTAAGAGGAACGTCAGGATAGTCAGGATACCGGCAAGAATCAGGAAGGATATGGTAAAATAGCAGAAGCCCTTGATATTCTTCTTCTTTTTAATCTTCTTCAGCTCCGGCTTACCTAGCACGCGGGCTTTCAGAGCCGGATAGCCCTTACCCAGAAGATACGTTCCGACATGGCGGGAATAGCTTATGTCGTTCCTGCCTTCTTTCGCAAGCTCCAGACATGCCTCAGCAATCCTCTCCTCACTAATCCTGTATTTGTGTGACAGCTTTACAATCACACCGCGGTACATTCCCCTGCTCTCAGAATCCATTTTAGGATAGAAGCTATCCGGATCTTTGAACAGGATATGCTCCAAGACTGAGAGCTCTTCAAATAGCTCCTCCGAATCCGTCTCATTTAGTATCCTTAAGCTGGTAACCAGGGCTCGGATTCGCGCTTCCTGCCGGGCTTCAATTCTTCCTTCTTCAGTAAAGAGGCTGCTCGGTTTCAACTGTGCCTCCGGTGAGATCCTGTGATATTCCAGATATTTTTGTATCAGGTTATTATCATAGGACATGTTCTTAAGAAGATATACCACATGGGCATGGAAGGAGAAATTATTCCGGCATTCCGTGCCCGGATCGGTTAAGAGAGCTGTAATGTCTGCCATCCCCTGACCTGCTCCAAGCCTATCCTTGACAAATTTCTCTGCTTTGGATTTCAGCTCAATAATATAGAGAATTTCCTCGGATACTTCAATGATACTCTCCAGCAGGCAGAAACCGATCATCTCGGGAAGGACCCACAATTCCTTGTCGGTCAGCTTTACCTTCGTCTGATATGCCTTCATCATGATAATAATTGTATCCTTATTCAGATGTCCGCCAGATAAAGTCACCAGCATCTTTGCCAGTACATAAACTCTGGGAAAATTCCTGGCTTCCCTAGTCCGAAGAATCGGCAGTACCTCATAGCTGGTGCCGGAGGAGCGGATCTTCTTAATCTCCCGGTACATCATCTGATAATTATCAAAGAGCCACCTTGCAGCCGGGATCAGTGATATGATATCCGAGGTCAACAAAGAGATCTTCTTCCGGATTCTGTTCAGCTTCCTGTAAGCGGCCTGATTATAGTCATCCAGAACAAAATTATATTTTGACAGCTTAATCTCAGTATGCTCGGTGGCAAAGTCCGCCATCTTTTTTCTCAGCTCCTCCGGTCCGTAGGTTTCACCGGCTTTGGGTGGATCTATGTGGAAATGTATCTTCCTTCTAAAATAAATAAATCGATAATAAAAGTACCATAAAATAGCGCAGACCAGTACAACAGAAATAATTAATACCGCGATACCTAACGGTCTGTCTATAAAAAAACGTATTCCTTCCTTCGTAGTCAGCAATTTCCTGCTCCTCCTGATCATTGATGAATCTGCTTATATTATTCCATTTTTCATGTGATTTACTTACTATCAGCATCAAAAATTTGAAATAAGTAAATTCTGTAACAAGGAGACAGTGCCAATACGGTAAAAAGGGCTGTCGCATCTATGCGACAGCCCTTAGAACACAGTGGTTTATTTTGTTTTATTTGTATCCATCGGTTATGATCTTAATTCGATCCCCTTACTCCTCAATACGGCAAGGATACCATCTACCATGGTCTGAATTTCCTGGCCTTCCAGTGTTCGTTCCATGGAACCGAATTCAAAGCGGATGGTAACGCTCTTCTTACCGGGCAGCAGCTTCTCATCCTCGAAGATATCCACCAGGTAGAAGCTCTGGAGGAATTCACAGTTATATTCCTTCACATAGCTTACAATGCTTTCATACTTTAAGGTCTTCTCGGTCAAGAGGCTTAAATCCACTGTTACGCCGGGATACTTGGATACCTCGTTGAAGCGTAAGCCTTCCGCAGCCACCTGCTCCATACTCGGGATATCGATCTCGATAAAGGCTACATTCAGCTTCTTATCAATACGGCTCTTAATCTTCGGATTAAGGACGGAGAAATAACCGATCTCGGTATCCTTCAGAAGTATCGCTGCCGAATTAACCGGGTGAACGAAATTATTATTTCTTACCCTCTCTCCGGCTTCCCTGAAGGAGGGAACCACATTCTTTATTGCAGCCAGCAGCTGCTCCACAATTTCCTTGGCTTTGAAATAAACCTCTTTCTCGGTTAATTTCTTGCTGGCAAGCACGATACCGAGTCTCTTGCGCTCATTACAAAGTCCATCGTCCTTCAGACCGTCCGCTACACGGCCGATTTCATACATTCCCATCTCCGGACAAGCGTCCGCATTCTTATAGACAAAGCCCAATAGACTGGGGATAATGGTAGCGCGGATTGTATCATTTTCTGCTGTCAGAGAGTTAATTACACGGATGTTCGGTTCTGTTACAATACCCAGCTCCTTATTCATTTTACTCTCGTACCAGAGATAGCTGTGTACCTCATTCATCGTATAACGTTCGGAAAGCAGCAGCTTCATATTATACTCATTATCCCGCTCTATGCTGTGGCGCACCGGTGTCAGCAGGTTCTTTGTGGAACGTACATCGAAGTTATCATAGCCGTAGATACGAGTGATCTCCTCAATAATATCCGCCTTAATCGTTACATCCTTTGCTGCACGCCAGGACGGTACCTCCACCGTAAAATCATCTCCATTCCGGGTCATCCCAAAGCCGAGCGCGGTCAGTGTCTCTGCAATTCGGTCAGAGGAGATATCAATTCCGGTATATTTATCTACATATGCCTTATTGAACTGAATCGTAATCTTATCATAATGCTTCACATATTGGTCGGTCAGGGACGAGGTTACCTTCACACCCGGATCAATCTCTGTCAAAAGCTTTAGAAAACGCTCGATGGCCGGAATGGTAAGCTCCGGGTCCAGAGTCTTCTCATATCTGGCACTGGCATCGGTTCGAAGACCCAAACGGGCTGCGGATCTTCGTACGGAAACACCATCGAAGTTTGCCGATTCCAGTAATACGGAGTCTGTCTCCTCCGAAATACCGGAGAGTTCTCCACCCATCACGCCTGCCACTGCTACCGGCTCCTTCTCATCACAGATCATCAATGTATCCGTATCTACCTTTCTCTCAACTCCGTCAAGTGTCAGGAAGCTAAAGGGCTCGGAGAAGGTCTTCACCCTGATCTTGGATACCTTGTTGTTATCGAAGGCATGCATCGGTTGACCAACCTCCATCATCAGGTAATTCGTAAGGTCAGCCAAGAGGTTGATCGGTCTCATTCCGCAATAGGTGAGGCGGATTCTCATATTTATCGGAGACTTCTTCCTTGTTATATTTCCGACTGTAATACAGCTGTAACGGAAGATTTTATCCGTATTCTCGACCGTAAGGTCAATCTGCGGCAAGCTCTTATAAACACTGGTATCACATACCTCCAGGGGCTTTAAGGGTCTCTTGTTCAGGGCGGCGATTTCTCTGGCGATACCATAGTGGCCCCAGAGATCCGGGCGATTCGTCAGGGATTTGTTATCCACTTCAAAGATCGTATCCTCCAGCTGCATAATTTCCTTGATGTCTGTTCCCAGCGGATAGATATCCTCTAATATCATCAGACCGGAATGATCGTCACTGATTCCTAATTCCTTCTCAGAGCAGCACATACCGTGACTTACAACGCCGGCAATCTGTGCTTCCTTAATCTCTAAGTCCCCAACCTGACCACCCAGTCTGGCAAAGGGAACGACTGCTCCTACAAACACATTCGGAGCTCCACAGACACAATCAGCAATTTCACTGCCGATATCCACCTTCACCAGATGCAGCTTCTTGGAATTCGGATGGTTCTCAATCTCAATGATCTTTCCTACAACCACCTTCCGAATGTTCTTACCCATTTCATAAATATCTTCAACCTCTGCAGTGGATAAGGTAAACCGATTAATCAGCTCCCTTAAATTCACTCCGCTAAGATCTGTAAACTCTGAAATCCAATTCATAGATATTAACATAATCGTTCCCTCCTATCTCGTAAACTGCTTTAACTGCTTCAGGTTACCGCCGTTAAAGAGTCGGATGTCCTTGATGTTATATTTCATCATGGCAAGTCTCGTTAGTCCCAGGCCAAACGCAAAACCGGTATATTTATCCGGATCAATGCCTCCCATTCGAAGTACGTTCGGGTGAATCATACCACAGGGAAGAAGCTCCAGCCAGCCGGAGTTCTTACAGGTCGGGCAGCCGGCACCACCGCAGATAGCACAGTTGATATCAAGCTCGAAGCCGGGTTCCACGAAGGGGAAGAAGCCGGGTCTTAAACGGACCTTGACCTCCCGCTGGAATACCTCTGTCAGTAAAACCTTCATGAAGTAGATCAGGTTCGAGATGGAGATATCTTCTCCAATCATCATGCCTTCCATCTGGAAGAAGGTGTTCTCATGGCAGGCATCGATATTTTCATTCCGAAAGCAACGACCGGGGAATAATACCTTTAGCGCTTCTCCGGGCTTCGGCGCACCGTATTTTCTCATAATCATGTTCTGAGCTGCAGAGGTATGGGTCTTAAGCAGCTGTCCGTTCTCCAGGTAATAGGTATCCGTCATATCTCTTGCAGGGTGGTTCTTCGGAATATTTACTGCTTCAAAGTTATTATATTCGGTCTGTATCTCCAGTCCGTCTTCAATGATAAAGCCCATCGTTTTGAACACATCTTCGATCTGCTTCTGGACAATCGTGATCGGATGAAGGGTTCCAACCTCCTTCGCTGTGGGGATGGAATAGTCGTAACGCTCCGCACCGGAAATCTCCCTCTGATATTCCATCTCTTCCAGGGTCTTCTGGTATTCCATAATCGCGGTCTCTATCTCATTCTTCAGAACATTCACCTGCATGCCGGCCAGCTTCTTCTCTTCCGCATTCAGATTTCGAAGGTTTTTAAGCTCCTCCGTTACCAGTCCTTTCTTACCGAGGAAGGATACTCTGATTCTTTCCAATTCGTCCTTTGATTGGGTTGCATTCAATTCTTCATTAAATTGCTGCTTAATTCTTTCCAGGTTCTCTAACATGTTTTCTCCTCCTAATCTAAATTATTGATATACTGGCGCTGTCTCCTGTGGGAAAAAGCTCCCACTCAGTTCCTTCCTGTTCTACAATAGCTCACATCCGCTCGGATTCCTCGCTACTGTTCGCTAATGCAATGACAGCTGGCGCTGTCTCCTGTGGGAAAAAGCTCCCACTCAGTTCCTTCCTGTTCTACAGTAGCTCACATCCGCTCGGATTCCTCGCTACTGTTCGCTAATGCAATGACAGCTGGCGCTGTCTCCTGTGGGAAAAAACTCCCACAGGTCATAGGAACTCTGCGAGTTCCTATGATTGCATTAAAAAAGCTCCCGCCCGCAAGGGACGAAAGCATCGTGGTACCACCCAAATTCAAGCTTATACAATAAGCTTCTCAACAGTCATAACGGAACTGATCCGGCCTCTCTTCTATCCGCTAAGAACATGCTCTAAGGGGATATCTTAAAGGCAACTCCGGTGCCGAACTTCGGTATACATCTGAACCCTGGATGTGCTCTCAGCCGGTGGCACCTCCTCTCTGGCGGGAAAATATATCCTACTACATTCACCTTCATGGTTTTTATCATTTTCTCATATATTAAATGACTATTTTGATAATGTCAAGCTGTTCTTTTTAAATTTAAGTATCAGTGCTTAATTCTTCCTTGCTTTCGTAATATTACCATTAGCCAGGATTGCTTTCATAATATCATTATTAGCCATTATTATATTAGAATATGCCAAATAGTATCGATGATTTCTTTGTTTCCATACTTTATACTTTCCCTTTTCCCTCTCCTATGCTAGAATATGACAATATAAACCAAGGAGGATCAGTATGGACAGGAAGATGATTTTTTTTGATGTGGACGGAACAATCGTAAGCCACCGGGATTACCATATATCTGAAAGCACGATACGGGCGATTAAGAAAGCCCAGCAAAACGGACATCTTGCCTTTGTGAATACCGGGAGAACCCCCGCAGAGATTGAGCGGGCAATAACGGACGTCGGCTTTGACGGCTATGTCTGTGGCTGTGGGACCCATATAACCCTTGGTAGTAACGTTCTGCTAAGTCAGCTTCTTAGTCCAGAGCTGGTACAGCATCTAATAGAAGATTTTAGAAGCTATCGACTGGAAGCTATCCTGGAGGGCACAAGGGCTCTCTATTATGATACCAGACTTATGAATCCATACCTTCTTCAGATCCGTGATCTTCAGCTCCATAAGCACGGCTTTCCCATCAGCACCTTCGAGGATCCGTCCATCGAATGTAATAAATTCTGTGTCATCCCTGAAGTGAATGGGGACATGCAAGGCTTTTATGAGAAATATAAGGATCTCTTTGAATTTATTGATCGGGGCTTTAATTTTTATGAGATCGTTCCGGCCGGCTTCTCAAAAGCAACCGGAATTCGATTTCTGGAAGAGCATTTGGGGATTCCGCATGAGAATACCTATGCTCTCGGAGACAGTTCAAATGATCTTTCCATGCTAAACTATGTAAATACAAGTATCGCAATGGGAAACTCCCAGGAGGCTATCTTAAATTTGGCTTCCTTTGTGACGGCTGATGTGGATCAAAACGGTGTGGAGCTGGCTCTGCAGCATTTCCGTCTCATCTGACAGGGGACTCTTGTTTTTATAACAAAAATATGGTAGAATAGGCGAGGTTACGGGCAATAACTCACTTAAAGGAGCGTTACGTATGCAGAGATATGATGTAATAATAATTGGTGCCGGCCCCTCCGGTATTTTTTGTGCCTATGAGCTGATCAAGGAAAATAAGGATCTTAAGATATTAATGGTAGAGAAAGGCAGACCGATTGAAAAGAGAACCTGCCCGAAACGTATCACCAAGCAGTGTGTCGGCTGCAAACCCTGCTCCATAACTACCGGCTTTGCCGGTGCCGGCGCATTCTCCGATGGTAAGCTGTCCCTGTCACCGGATGTCGGCGGTAATCTCCCGGAGATTTTAGGCTATGATAAAGCCCTGCAGCTGATCAAGGAATCCGATGACATCTACTTGAAATTCGGTGCAGATACGAATGTATACGGAGTAGATAAGGAAGCAGAGATCCGTGAGATCAGAAGACGAGCCATCAATGCCAATTTAAAGCTGATTGAGTGTCCGATCCGTCACCTTGGGACGGAGGAGGGCTATAAGATATATACAAGATTACAGGAGCATCTGCTTGCCTCCGGTGTGGAGATGTTATTTAACACCATGGTTCAGGATATCTTAATTGAGGAGCAGAAGGCCAGAGGTATTACGACCACAGCAGGGGATACCTTCTATGCAGATGAGATTGTGGCAGCCATCGGCCGGGAAGGCTCTGACTGGTTCAGCCAGATCTGCCATGCCCATGGTATTGAAACCAAGGTCGGCACCGTGGATATCGGTGTCCGCGTTGAAGTCAGGGATGAGGTTATGGAATTCTTAAACAAGAACCTCTACGAAGCAAAGCTGGTATATTACACTCCGACCTTCGATGATAAGGTGAGGACCTTCTGTACGAACCCGTCCGGCGAGGTAGCTACCGAGTATTATGAGAATAACCTGGCTGTCGTGAATGGACATGCCTATAAATCCAAGGACTATAAAACCAATAATACGAACTTCGCCATCCTCGTATCCAAGAACTTTACGAAGCCCTTCAAGACACCGATCGAATACGGTAAGCACATTGCTCAGTTAAGCAATATGCTCTGCGGCGGCAGAATCTTAGTCCAGACCTTCGGTGATTTCCAAAGGGGAAGGAGGACTACGGAGGAGCGCCTCTGCAGGAACAATCTGATTCCGACTTTAAAGGATGCGGTCCCCGGAGATTTATCCTTGGTATTCCCTCACCGTATCATGGTAGATATTAAAGAAATGATACTTGCTCTTGATAAGGTCACCCCCGGTATTGCCAGCGACGAGACTCTGCTCTATGGAGTCGAAGTTAAATTCTACTCCAATAAAGTCGTCGTTAATAAGGAGTTTGAAACCAGTGTAGAAGGCTTAAGAGCAATTGGCGACGGTGCCTCCGTTACCAGAGGACTCCAGCAGGCCTCTGCCAACGGCATCAGTGTAGGAAGAAGTATCCTTACGAAAATGAAAAACAAATCGTAGTGTTCATAATACAGCCCCTTTCCTGTTATTTCACTAACAGTAAGGGGCTGTTTTTTTGGTGGTTGGCTGCAACAGGCAGACCATCCGATTTATATCAGATTCCTTTCCCGAATCTCTTATAACGCATCATGACCTCGCTCACCGGTTCGAATCCTGACGGCATCCTCCACTTCATAGATAAAGATTTTACCGTCACCGTAATTTCCGGTATTGATTTCCTTTACTACCTTATCGACAATACACTCAGCAATCTCCGGTGTAACGATCGTCTCTACCTTTACCTTCGGAAGCAGGTTCACATTATATTCGGTACCTCGGTAAATGTTCTTATAGCCCTTCTGCTTACCATAACCCATGATATTCGTTATCATAACACCGGTAGCGTTACAATCATTCAATATTTTCTTCAGATCCTCGAGCCGTTCCGGCTTAATTATGATCTCCAGCTTCTTCATACCATTACCTCCTTTATTTCTATATAAAATGGATTGTCTGCCTGTGGCAGTCACCCGCTAATAAAAAAGAGCGCGTAATTCAATTAAGAAAACGCCCTCGTCATCAATTAACTTCATTATAGCTAACTTGTTATTATCTGTCAAATCTATTATTTCCGAAATCTGGCTAACTGCTTGATCGGTTTGTTATCTCCCATGTCATAATCCAGCTCGGATTTCAGCAGCTGCTGGTCCGGATAAGCCAAAACACCCATCTCAGGTAGATCAAGGCCGGCAAGCTCATCCTCGGGTTTCACCCTCAAGCCCCAGAATTTATCCAATACCTTAAAGAATACAAAGGATACTCCAAAGCCCCAGACAAATAATACAACCACAGCAATCAGCTGGGCGATAAACTGAGAGGCATCCCCATAAAACAATCCTTTCACACCACCGGCAACACCATTGATACCATCACCGTAGGAACCGTCTGCAAACAAGCCCAGTGATATCACACCCCACAACCCGTTGATACAGTGCACGGATATCGCACCTACCGGATCATCCAGCTTTAGTTTGTTTTCCACGAAGGGAACTGCAATACAAACCAGAAGCCCACCAATCATACCTATTGCAAAGGCTGCAGCTGCATTAACAAATGCACAGGGTGCCGTTATCGCTACCAGACCTGCCAGAGCACCGTTTGCTGTCATGGACGGATCCGGCTTACCATACTTAATCCACATATAAAACATTGCTACCATTCCTCCGACAGCTCCGGCGACCATTGTATTGGTAGCTACTACAGAGAGTCTAAAGTCGCTTGCATTTGCGGTTGATCCGGCATTGAAGGCGAACCAGCAGAAGAAAAGGATAATGGTACCAATGATGGCCATTGGAATATTATGTCCGGGGAAAGCCCTCGTTGTACCATCCTTCTTAAACTTACCGATTCTGGGTCCGATCACGATTGCACCTGCAAGGGCCAGCATACCACCCATGGAATGAACAACTGCCGAGCCGGCAAAATCAACCACGCCATGGCCTAAACCAAAGTTCTTGCCAAGACTTGACAGCCAGCCGCCGCCCCATACCCAGTTACCAAACAGCGGATATAGGAACATGGAAATGAAAAATGAAGTAATAACAACAGCCGAGTATTTTACTCTCTCAGCGATAGCACCGGTCGGTATCGTCACCGTTGTGTCCATAAATACCATCTGGAAGAAGAAAAGAGCATAGATACCGGGATCATAGACTCCTAAGCCGGATAGCAGGAAGCCCTTATATCCGATGATTCCACCTAGTCCCGGGATACTGACCATGGAGTCAAGTGCCGCTCCTCCGCTACCGAGTCCGGCTGCACCGCCGGAACCGCCGAACTGAAATGCGAAGCCTGTAAGGAAATAACCGACTGCGCCCACTAAGAAGACCATAAAGTTCATTGTCATCGTATGTGCTGCATTTTTACCACGGCAGAATCCGGTTTCAACCATAGCAAAGCCGCACTGGAAGAAGAATATCATAAATCCGGTAATCATAATCCAGGTATAATTTGCTCCATAGTAAGCCTTGTTTGCTGTAGTAGCCACATCTGTAATTGTCTCCGTTCCGGTTGCTGTAACATAGGAAGCACCCGTCGGATCCCCTCCTTTGTCCGGTGACAGGGCTAATGCCAATACGATGGCCAAGATTGCCAGTGCTGCCACTAAACTAATCATTTTCACTGATTTTTTCATAAATACTGCCTCCTTTTTATATTAACTTTTTTACCTAACGTTTTACCCTTCTCCCGTTTGAAATTACTCCAGGAGAAGCCTGCTGTACTCGTATAAACTTCCTGTTTCAGTTTTCTTACCAGAATGTTATACCGGAGTCCAAGATAAAAAACCATAATTCCCAGGATCACTCCGGGAATATCTGATCGGATTATCCTGAGGCTGATGTTGTTAATAACGCTAAAAGCGCTGAAGAACAACCCAAGAAACATGATCAGGATCGTAGCAGCCATCAATAGATTCATGATGATAACCTTGTTTTTCTTCATATTAATCCTCCTCTATGAAATGATATAAGGAGCCAAAACCTCTAAGCTCCGACCCCCATTGTCATATCCTAATATTCTATAAGGGGCCAAGGCGATAGCGCCTTGACCCCTTTGTCGTTTCCATTTAAACCGGATTGTCTGTGTCAGCCAACCGTTAACAAGATAAAACGTTAAATCGTTTCCCCTGTCATAAATCAGAAAGGGTCAAGGCATTTTTACCTTGACCCCATTGTCAATATAATAACAAAGCATCCGCTTACTGTACCTTCACGGCAAATTGTGATACTTTACCCTGAGCAATTAACTTTGAAAAAAAGAGAAGTCAAAACAATTAGTGTTTTGACTTCTTTGTCATACCATGATTAATATGATAGAAAGTATAGCAGTATACCTATAATTATTCAAGCAATATTTGTAATTCTACGTTTTTAACATATTTTGGTTTCTTTCCTGCTGTTTTTGTTAAAAAATGCACATAGTGTGTGACTCCGTCTATCGCTCAGTCTGATGTTAAAGCTTATGCAGCGGATCATTAAAATGTTCCTAAATAATGTCATTCATTTAATCAATAAGTAATTGTGTAGCTGACATAAGAATCATAGTCCGCAAGTGAACCGTTGATGTATACCGAACAATAGGATCTGATCCTATATTGCCCATGGGTTACATAGTAGGTACCACCTGCATTGGAAAATACAGAGTTGGAGGAGCCGGACCAGCTTTTCACCGAGGACCAGGTACCGTTATTATTCTTCTCCAAGTATACACCTACCGAAGTACTGTCCGCATTACCTGCATGTACTGAGGTGTAAACACTGGCATTTCCATCGGGATAGATTTCAAAGGAATTCACAAAGATATCAATCTCTGCATACATAGGACGAATCGTGATTTCAGATGCTGCAGCCGGTTCCGCGGGAATTAACCCTGCCAGAATGAATGTCATACATAATGCCGTCAATTTCATTAGCTTTTTCATAAAAAAACCCCTTTCGCATAGTAAAATTAGGTAATTGCTTAGCTGATCGCATTTCGCAACTATCTATATATTAAAACGTGAAAAGAGGTTTCTTCTTACACTTTTTTATTAATTATTTTAATAACGCAATACTTTCTGCTATTCTGATAATCTCCTCCTGACCGATCCAGGGAGTATAGAGCTGGAATGTAATGTCCTCCTGCCTCCAGCTGACGATCAAGGAATTGTCTTTTTGCAGACAGTATGCTTCATGATCTCCATTAATGCTCAGATAAGTAATCTCCTCATCTTCTGTATCAATCCTCATTGATATGTTCTGATTGAACTGGCTGAATAATATCTGTTTTCCCTCTTGATCAGTATAGCTTATTGTTGCTGCACCATCTTGATTCGTAGTGCCTGATAGCTGATAGCCCTCCGGGAGATAAGTAAGGTAATACCTTCCTACCCAGTCCTTCGGTATGTACTCATCGATATCCGTTGTATCATCCACATAATCAATCTGCGTGAACTTCTGCTGCAGGCGGGTAATGGTATTCCTCCACCGGACCCGGTAAGCATCTACATTTTTAACAAGAACAAAGTTGATTACGACGAGACCCAGAAGGAATATCGCTGCCCTTCTGGAGTATTGAAACATCTTTTGCCTTCTTTCCTTCCTTCTCTTCCTCTTCTTTTCCAGCTTCGCAAAATCAGTAAACCATTGATCAAGACTCCCCGGTACTTCAATGTCCTTCCATTGATCTTTTTCCCTGTCAAGCTCTTCGCAAACCTGTTGTGAATATTCGTATCCGATATGTGCAAGAAAGTTGTTCTCAAGTCCTTCTCTATACTTCCTGTCTGTATTTATTGCTTTACTCATCCTTGACCCCTCCTTCCGAAAGAATTTTTCTCAAGGCGGCCTTTGCACGATGTAGCTTCACACCGACATTATCAACTGACATATTAATCAACTCGGCAATCTCTGCATTACTGTATTGATAATAATACTTTAATGTAATAATATCCGCATATCCGGTTCGTATCTTCGAGAGCGCCTCAGCAAGTCCCTTGCCACGCTCCAGGTTCAGTACATAATCCTCCAGGGAAGAGTTACTATCCGGTACATCCATGCTTTCATCAGAAAAATCAGTAGGCACAGTCCTCTTTTTCTCTACAAATCGGTCAAATGATAGGTTTCTTACTATAATAACCAGATATGCTCTGGTTTTATTACACTTTATCTCGCCTATTTTTTCCAAATGTTTCGACATTTTTACAAATGCACTTTGAAGAACATCCTCTGCATCGTGATAGTTTTTCAGAATTTGATAAGCTACATAGAACAATTCCTTACGATATGTAAGATATAGCTCCTCTAATTTATCCTTATCTACCCCATCTTCCATCATTAGTATAAAACTCAACATGAAACCTACCAACCTCTGCTTTATTTTATTGCTTAGTAAGGCACATACCGCAGGAACCTGTCAACCGGATGTGCCTTATATATACTATACTCTTCCTGCTTACCGGATGAACATTGCATCCCCGAAGCTGAAGAAACGATAGCGCTCCTTCACTGCTTCCTTGTAGGCATCCATAATATGCTCTGTTCCTGCCAATGCAGAGACAAGCATCATCAATGTAGATTCCGGCAGGTGAAAATTCGTAATTAATGCATCTAATACCTTAAAGCGATATCCAGGATAAATAAATATAGAAGTGTCTCCGCTTCCTGCCTGAACCCTTCCGCTATCATCTGCTGCTGACTCAACGGTCCGACAGCTGGTTGTACCGACACAGATTATCCTGCCACCGTCAGCTTTCGTCTGATTAATCAGGTCTGCAGCTTCCGGAAGTACCTGATAGAATTCCGAATGCATATGATGCTCCTGTACATTTTCAACCTTGACCGGACGGAAGGTACCAAGACCGACATGCAGGGTTACCCGTGCAATTCTAATACCCTGATTCTCCAGCTCCTCCAATAGCTCCCTCGTAAAATGAAGACCTGCTGTAGGAGCCGCTGCTGAACCTTCGTATTTGGCATATACCGTCTGATACCGGTTTTTATCCGTGAGCTCGTGGGTAATATACGGCGGAAGAGGCATCTCACCCAATTGATCCAGTATCTCTTCGAAGATTCCCCGGTAGGTGAACTTTACCAGCCTGTTTCCATCTTCCACAATATCCAAAACCTCTGCTGTCAGCAGATTATTCCCAAAGGAAATCCTTGTACCCGGTTTTGCCTTCTTCCCCGGCTTGACCAGGGTCTCCCAAATGTCATTCTCCCTTCTTTTTAAAAGAAGCAGTTCAATCCTGGCTCCGTGGCCATTCTCAGCTTCGGCACTCCCCTGTTCCCTTACCTTTTCTCCGATCAGCCTGGCCGGAATAACCTTGGTATCATTAATGACAAGGCAATCCCCCTTACGGAGGAATTGACCGATTTCTCTGAATATTTTATGCTCGATTGCTCCAGTCCTCTTGTCAAGCACCAGCAATCTGGAACCGGAACGATCCATAAGAGGATCCTGGGCAATCAGTTCTTCCGGTAAATCATAATAAAAGTCCTGTGTTTTCATTGTCTTTCATCTGCTCCAATCTATCTGAATAACCTGTTCTGATAAAAGTATGTCCTGTGACAATATATGTGCTAATTATACAGTTTCTAATGTAAAAAATCCATCCCTTTTCTTCTTTCACTGCACCACTGACCATCGTATCCCACCCACCCGGAATAAAGTTATCCGCAGCGGTGTTTCATCCCAAAACGAACTTCATTCGCTTGATGGAGGGCAATTATTTCATAGGACATAATCACTTATGAGATAAAACAAGGAGCAGCCTGAGATGTCTTCCCTTCTGCTCCCTGAATACGTATAGTACTTAGTAACATAAAATCACAGATTAAAATAAGAGCTCTGATTTCTTCTTAAGAAGCCTTGCTCCATTTAAAATCATAAAAATACCTGCAAATAATCCTGCAATAATCAACAGAATTCCAAGTACCAGATTCCATACACCAACAGACTTCATTGTGTGGTAAATTTTCTCCATCATAATACATCCTCCTTTTAATGGGTGTTAAGAACGAACACCATATTGCTCATAATAAGCATCGATTGCTGATTTCAGTGTATCATCGATTATTATTCTACCTTGATAAGGTTTATTGTATAAATGCTCAACTACTTCTTTCATTGTAACGATTGCTGTGGTTGCAATTCCATAATTTTCTTCAATTTCAGATAATGCAGACTTCGTTCCCTGTCCGCGCTCCATCCGGTCAACGGATACCACCAGTCCAAGAACCTGTACCTTCCCCTGTGCGTTTATGATCGGCATCGTTTCTCCGATGGAGGTGCCTGCTGTTGTCACATCCTCAATGATTATGATTCTGTCACCCTCAGTAATCGGTGAACCCAGCAGTATTCCGGTATCACCATGATCCTTTACTTCCTTACGATTGGAGCAGTATTTGACATCCTTCCCATACAGATCGCTGATAGCAATCGCTGCCGCCACACTAAGGGGAATTCCTTTGTACGCCGGGCCAAACAAGAGATCAAAATCCGCACCGAATTTATCCTTAATTGCCCTGGCATAGTATCCGCCCAGTCTATGCAGCTGGGAGCCCGTCCGGTAAAATCCGGTATTAATAAAGAAAGGGGTCTTTCTTCCGCTCTTCGTGGTGAAATCTCCGAATTTTAATACTCCGCAATCCACCATGAATTCAATAAACTCCTGCTTATATTGCTCCATTCCTGTCCTCCATTCTCTTAAGCACCGTACTTTAAGTGTTAACTAATCTACGCAACCGATAATATCCTTGATATCCTGTATCCCCTGCTGTCTTAAATAGGCTTCGATCCCCTCAATTACCTCTATGGTAGCTCTGGGATTTACAAAATTGGCGGTTCCAACCGACACCATGGTAGCACCGGCCATGATAAATTCCAGTGCATCCTCCGCGTTCATAATACCACCCATTCCAATGACAGGAAGCCTCACAGCCTTCGCTGCCTGATAAACCATTCTTACGGCAATCGGCTTAATTGGAGGCCCGGATAATCCGCCGGTTTTATTAGACAGAAGGAACTTTCTCTTCTGAATATCAATCTTCATACCTGTGATCGTATTAATCAGGGAAATAGCATCCGCACCACCCGCTTCTGCTGCTTTTGCCATCTCTGCAATATCTGTCACATTCGGGCTGAGCTTCATGATGATGGGTTGTTTGGCTCGTTTCTTAAGTTCGGAGGTGATACTCTCCACCCGAGCCGGATCCTGACCGAAAGCAATTCCGCCTTCTTTCACATTCGGACACGATATATTAATTTCCAGCAGATCAATATCACAATCAGCCAGTCGCTCCACCACATCGCAGTATTCTTCCGTTGTTTTACCAATAACATTGACGATAATTTTCGTATCAAATTGTCTAAGGAAGGGGATATCACGCCGAATGAACACCTCTGCTCCCGGATTCTGAAGGCCGATAGCGTTCAGCATCCCCCCATAGGTCTCTGCCACTCTGGGTGTCGGGTTACCGGGCCAGGGAATACCGGAAACGCCCTTGGTAGTCACCGCACCGAGTCTTGATAAGTCAACATAATCACTGTATTCCATTCCGGAACCGAAGGTCCCTGATGCCGTAGTGACCGGATTCTTAAATTCTATTCCCGCAAGAGTTACCTTCGTATTCATAGCTCCACCTCATCTGCGTAGAATACCGGTCCGTCCTTGCAGATCCGTTTATTCTTAACATTACTGTGATGATCCACATCCTTTGTGTTACATATGCAACCCAGACAGGCCCCGATGCCACAGGCCATCCTCTCCTCCAGGGATAGCTGAGCCTTAATTCCATGCTCCTGCGCATAGGCCTTAATTCCCTTCAGCATAGGTGTAGGCCCGCAGGCATAGATGATATCTGCCTCAAGAGCATGTTCCCGGATAGCATCCAGAACATTTCCTTTTGTTCCTGCACTTCCATCCTCCGTGGACAGATATACACAGCCATAGGCTTCAAATTCATTGTTTAAGAAGGTCGTATCCCGGTATCCAAGAACAATGGTCTTATTACAGGATATCCTCTTGGAAAGCTCCAGCATGGGGGGGATACCAATTCCGCCTCCGATAATCAGGGCTTTGCTCCCCTCCGGGGTGAAGCCGTTGCCAAGCGGTCCCATGGCCTCTACCGTATTCCCTACGGTAAGCTTAGAAAATTCATCGGTTCCCTTACCTACGACCCGGTAAACTAAACGGATTCTCCCTTTCTTCTTATCTATTTCACAGATACTGATGGGTCTTGGCAGAAGCCTGCTGCCATCGTTGCTATATAGGGATACGAATTGTCCCGGTACTGCTGCTTCGGCGGTTTCCTTATCCTCCAGCCACATACTGTAAATTCCATCAGCTAGCATGATATTTTCTGTTATCATGATTCTCTTCTTGTTCGGTACCATTCATGTTCTCCTTAAGGGACGTAAATATAAGCACGGCGCTTCGCACCTTGCATCACTCGCTCCAAGCCAATTACATTGGCTTCGGCAGTTCTGCTTTTCGCGATAAGCACGGTGCTTCGCACCTTGCATCACTCGCTCCAAGCCAATTGCATTGGCTTTGGCAGTTCTGCTTTTCGCGATAAGCACGGTGCTTCGCACCTCGCATCACTCGCTCCAAGCCAATTACATTGGCTTTGGCATTTCCGCTTTTCGCGATAAGCACGGTGCTTCGCACCTCGCATCACTCGCTCCAAGCCAATTACATTGGCTTTTCGCTCGCGTTGCGCGTGCTGTATTCACATCTGCGGACCGGAAACTTTCGTTTCCGTCCGCAGATGTGGATACAGCCCTTTGCTTATCGCGTACATTATATCCTATATCGTTCGTTGTAACAAGGTAATTCTTTCATTTTTTGTAAATTGTATGTTTCCTTCATTTTTTCTTTTTGTACTTTATACTATTGTACTGTTTTTTACATATTACAATGATTTGTTTTTTCAGTCAGATGACTGTCTTTGCCTCCGGTTATCCTTCGATTATTTTCACCTGAATTTTTCGGATTCTGGGGCCGTCATATTCCATAAAGTATATCCCCTGCCAGGTTCCGAGGAGAAGCCTGCCATTCTCGATGATGATTGTCTGGGAAAAGCCCATCATACTTGCTTTGATATGGGCGGCTGAATTCCCCTCCATATGACGGTAATCATCCTTCAGGGGAACTATTTTGTTCATCTCCATCATGAAGTCCCGTTGTACGTCCGGATCAGCATTCTCATTAATTGTAACAGCTGCTGTCGTATGGGGAACAAATACAATACAGATGCCATTCATGACTTTACTCTCGCTGACAAAGCTCTGGACCTGACGCGTGATATCGATCATCGCCGTATGCTGGTCCGTTTTTACTCCAAAGGTATAAACTCCGCTCATGTTATCCATCCTTCTTTCCTTCATCCCTTATATGAACAATATATCCGATTATGAGCAGGAATGGCTCTGCCCTGACCCTGCTCCGGATTAGCTTGGTTTATTCTGCTACTTATTATAAATAAACGCTCTCTAAATTACAAGAGAATATGAATCAGGGATCTCAATTGATCTCAATTCAAAACTTATTTTACCCGCAGCTGATGCTGATATCATATTTTTGTATTTCTTTGCGGATAATAATATCCATCTTATATAATTTGGGAGATTATCCATATGACGATAAAAAAGGCCATTCCGAAAGAAAAATGTCTGGATCAGACCATTAAGCTTCTAATGGAGGGTTATCTATATATTCCGAGCCGTTGCAGCAAGCTTCACTCTGACATATTCGAAACCCGGCTGATGGGTAAACGGGTGATCTGTATGAGCGGAGAAAATGCAGCCGAGCTATTTTATAATAAGCATCTATTCACACGTACGGGTGTTATGCCGATGCGTATTCAAAAGTCATTGTTTGGTGTGAAGGCGATCCAGACACTGGAGGGAGGAGAGCATTCCAATCGTAAGAGCCTGTTTATGTCTCTGATGACTCCGGATTATATTGACCGACTTATCACCATTACGAAAAAAGAGTGGATGAAAGCCGCCATGCGCTTTATGAACCGTGAGAGCATTGTTCTTTATGACGAGGCGAGTATCGTTATGTGCCGGGCCGCCTTACGATGGGCTGGGGTTCCGTTCACACGCCGAGAAATCGGTTTGAGAGCCAGGGATATGTCCGCAATGATTGACTCCTTCGGTGCAGTGGGTCCCCGCCATTTGAAGGGCCGTCAAGCCAGACGCAGAACAGAATCCTGGATGGAGAGTATCATTCGTCAGGTCAGGTATGGCATTATCAAGATACCGGAGAATACCGCACTTAATCAGATGTCCTTCCACAGAGACTTAAAGCATAAGCTTTTGGACGCCAAAATGGCTGGAATAGAGCTGATCAACATTCTCCGGCCGATTACCGCCATCGCTACCTATGTCACCTTCGGTGCTCTCGCTTTACAGCTACATCCCGCCTGCAAGCGAAAGCTTCAGGCTGAAGAAGGTAACTACTCCCATATGTTTGCTCAGGAAATCCGCAGATTTTATCCCTTTGCACCGTTTCTCGGAGCGAAAGTGAAACATGATCTTCTCTATAACAATTATTATTTTAAGAAGGGTACCTTAGTTTTTCTTGATCTCTATGGCACCAATCATGATCCGAGAATATGGAAGAATCCCTATCGGTTCTGGCCCGAACATTTTCTGTTCCGGGATGGCAATCCCTATGATTTTGTTCCTCAGGGCGGAGGAGACCCGGAGAGCGGTCATCGTTGCCCGGGAGAATGGATTACTGTGGAACTCATAAAGGCCAGTATGGAATTCCTTACCGGCAAATTAATATATTCTGTACCTTATCAGGATTTCGGCTATGATTTAAGAAGGATGCCTACCCGGCCTGCAAGCGGATTTATCATAACAGATGTTATCCTTCGAGATTGATAAGATTTATTTATATTCGAGATTGATAAGATTTATTTTACATTCGAGATTTATATATTTATTTTACATTATTGACGAATCTCGGGCGTTATGTTATATTTACCAGCAAAAGGCCAATTACAGGCTTTCTGTCATATAACATTTTTGAAAGGACATGTGTATGGAAAAGAAAAATCCCATCGTAACAATTGAGCTGCAAAACGGTGATCTCATCAAGATTGAACTATATCCTGATATTGCCCCAAACACCGTGAAAAATTTTATCTCCCTGGTAAATAAGGGCTTCTACAATGGATTAAAGTTTCACAGAGTAATCCGAGGCTTCATGATTCAGGGTGGCGATCCGGAGGGTAACGGTATGGGTGGCCCGGGTTATTCCATTAAGGGTGAATTCTCTTATAATCATTTTACCAATGACCTGAAGCATACCGCAGGTGTCATCTCCATGGCAAGATCCCAACGTCCCGATTCCGCAGGCTCCCAATTCTTCATTATGCATAAGGATTCTCCTCATCTGGACGGCTCCTACGCTGCATTCGGCAAGGTTGTAGAGGGTCTGGAGTTCGTAAATAAGATCGCAGAAACAAAGACGGATTATTCTGATGCACCGTTGGAGCCCCAGCTCATGAAAACGGTTACCGTTGATACCTTCGGTGTTGAATATCCGGAACCTGAAAAAATGTAATCTGACTGATTAAAAAAATGAAAGGATGCTGATATTTCATTGATCCCGGAACCGGTATCATGAAATAACGCATCCTTTTTTGATATAAACTGATATCTTGCGATATCTTACTCGTTCAGTACTTCGATTCTGCTTTAAGCTATCTGGAAACCCAGGCCTTCTTAAGGTCCTCCCTCATATCAATGACTGCCTGTCTGGAAGCATCCGCATAGGTAGTTCCGTTAAATTTCTCATAGCCCTTCTGCTTATAGGCAGCGATAATTCCTCTGGAGGAGTTCACAATTGCCCCCAACCCGTCCTTGTTAAAGAAGTATTTCAGATCCTCCGCCTTACCTCCCTGTGCTCCGTAGCCCGGAACCAGAATATAGGTTTTCGGCATAATTTCCCTTAGTACCTTCCCCATCTCCGGATAGGTTGCTCCTACGACCGCGCCGATCTGGCTGTAGGAATTGCCCATATGGAGCTCACCCCACTCGGCCACCTTACGCCCGACCAGCTCATAGAGCGGCTTGTCTCCGACCAATTGATCCTGGAATTCTCCGCTGGAAGGATTCGAGGTCTTCACCAGTACGAATAAGCCCTTGCTCTCCTTCCGGCACACCTCGATGAACGGAAGTATTCCGTCAGAACCAAGATAGGGATTAACCGTTATAAAATCCGTATCAAATCCGCGGAAAGCCTTGCCTCCGATCGTAACACTACCCAGATGTCCGGTGGCATAAGCCTCCGAGGTGGAACCGATATCACCGCGTTTCACGTCTCCGATGACTACGAGACCCTTCTCCCTGGCATAATCGATGGTCTTAAGATAAGCCTTCAGACCCTCCAGTCCAAACTGCTCATACATGGCAATCTGCGGCTTCACCGCCGGGATCAGGTCATAGGTAGCATCAATGATACCCTTGTTAAACTGCCAGACAGCTTCCGAAGCTCCTTCAAGATTCTCCCCCTTCTCACCGTATGCCTTAGTAAGAATGTGATCCGGTATCATGCTAAGCATCGGATCAAGTCCGACAACAACAGGTGCCAGTGACTGTTCAATCTTCTCAATTAATTTGTTAATCATCCCAGTTCCTCCAGTGATTCATCAATATTGCACTTCATCTATCATCAAACGCTTTTCCTGCAAAACACTCCTCAGCCTGTTATGTCAGCTTTCATATACCAGCTTACCGCCGACAAAGGTATACAGGATCCTTCCTCTGACCCTTCTGCCGTCAAAGGGTGTGTTCTTACCTTTTGAAAAGAAGCTGCTTCTGTCAATCACATATTCCTGCCCGGGATCCGCAATCACAAGATCTGCGATGCAGCCCTCCCCAATTCTGCCCTTATCGCATCCCAGAATCCGCGCAGGATTAACGCTTAGCTTCTCTACCATCTGCCCCGGTGTCAGGTAGCCCTTTTCAACCAGCTCCGTCATGGTTAGTGCAAAAGCAGTCTCCAGTCCAACGATTCCGAAGGGTGCCTCCCGGAAGGATTTCTCCTTCTCCTCCTTCGAATGAGGTGCATGATCGGTTGATATCACATCGATAATTCCCTTCCCGATTGCTTCCTTAAGGGCGACAACATCCTCCAAAGACCTGAGCGGCGGATTCATCTTATAGTCAGCATTATCCCCCGGTATATCCTCCTCCGACAGGGTAAAATGGTGGGGGCATACCTCACCTGTGACCTTAAGTCCCTCCTCCTTTGCCAAAGCTATCATTTTCACACTATCTCTTGTAGAGCAATGGCAGAGATGAAGTCGTACACCGGTTTCCTTCGCCAACAGGATATCCCTGGCGGTAATAATGTCCTCCACCGCATTACTGATTCCGGGCAGCCCAAGCTCCTGCGCCTTCTTCCCCGCATTGATAACGCCGTTGCCTACCAGACTCTTATCCTCGCAGTGGGCGAATACCGGGATATTGCAGTGTGCGGCCCTTCGCATTCCTTCCGCATATAGAGCTGTATCCATAACGGACTTTCCGTCCTCGCTCAGCGCAACCGCACCGGCCTTAGTCATGGCAGCTATGTCTGTTAGTTCTTTTCCTTCCTGTCCAAGAGTGACTGCTCCGATCGGCAGTATATGAACGATCCCTTCCTTTGCTGCCTGTTCAAGTACTCTGCCGATCATCTCCGCAGAATCGGTGGCAGGCTTCGTATTCGGCATCGGACAGATCGTTGTAAACCCTCCTGCTGCCGCTGCCAGGGAACCGGTTCGGATTGTTTCCTTATACTCGAAGCCCGGTTCCCTAAGATGTACATGCAGATCAATGAAGCCCGGCATCACATAGCAGCCCGAGACATCGATCACCTCGGTATCCCGGGAAGCTTCCGCTGCCAGATTTTTTGCAACTCTTCCGATTCGATCCCCATCAATTAAAACATCATAGGTCCCCTCCACTCCGGAAGCGGGATCAATCACATATCCATTTCTTATTAATGTGCGCACCGGTTACCTCCTATCTACATCCACTCTGTCCGTTCAATATCCTCCAGTATTCTCTGGTCAATGAAGGAGCTGAATTCCTCTCTCTTGATCCAACGGTAATCGACTAGCTCCTCCGAGAGGGTTACATTATCCATCGTCGCGAGGCATAGATAGCTGATGCCGATATTAAATACCTCCCCGGTCAGAAAGGTCCAGGTATACAATAACCGGTCAATTGTAACCGAGATTCCGGCCTGTTCTAAAACAGTACGAAGGACTGCCTTGTCCGGAGCTTCCTTAAACTCAATACTGCCATCGATAAAATCCCATTGGTAGGGTTCCGCGACTCGGTCATCATACCACTTTCTTACTACTAAATACTTATCCTCATATTTTACAATTCCTTTTACAAGTATCCGATATTTATCCATAGCTACCTCCCTTTTGATAATTTATATATTCTCCTGACCTGCCAGATAATTAATAAACTGCTGGGCAGTCCTTCCCGACATTCCTCCATGGGATAACTCCCATTTATTTGCTTCCGCAAACAGCTCCTCCTCCGTGAAAGGAAGGTTTCCCTGCCGTTTGGCCAGGCTGCTGACAATCTGAAGGTATTCCTTCTTCGCCGGTGCAGAGAAATTAATTGTAATACCGAAGCGTGCCACCAGGGACAGCTTCTCTTGCATCGTATCGGAGCGGTGGAGCTCTTCTGTATTCTCCATATCGGAACGGTCACTCCAGGTTTCCCGGATCAGATGCCTTCGATTCGAGGTTGCGTAGATCAATACATTGTCGGGCCTGGTCTCCAGACCTCCCTCGATCACCGCTTTCAGATATTTATACTCAATCTCAAACTCTTCAAAGGATAGATCATCCATATAAATAATGAATTTATAATTTCGATTTTTGATCTGAGATATGACAGCAGACAAATCCTCAAACTGATGCTTATAAATCTCTATCATCCTTAAGCCCTGCGGATAATATTCGTTCAGGATTGCCTTAACCGAAGTGGATTTGCCCGTTCCGCTGTCCCCGAATAGCAGGACATTGTTGGATTTTCTGCCTTCCACAAAGGCCTTCGTATTATCTATCAGCTTACACTTCTGCAGCTCGTAACCAACCAGATCAGATAATAAGACCTCCTGGGTGTTGGTAATCGGAACGATAGTTACCTGTCCGTTCTCCTTATTGATTCGGAAGGCCTTATTCAAACCAAATTTGCCTACTCCATAGTCCTTATAGAAGCCGGTGACAATGCGAAAGATCTCTTCCTCATCCTTCGCTGCTTCCATCTGACGGCTCAACACCTTTACTCTATCGCTTACGTTCTTATTATATCTTCCGCTGCTCTTCTCGATGGCCTTATAATTACTGATGACGGAGAAACAGTTAATCCCAAGCTCTTTCTCAAGTGTACTGAAGTCATAGTCAAAAAGTTCTTTAAAAATCTTAAAATCACCCTTGGCAAACTGATTTACCGTGCCGTCCTTTGCTCCCGTCTTCTCGCAGGTAATGCTGAAGGGATTCTCACAGCTTAGCAGCAGATATGCAAGATAATTATGCCATAGGTTCTCATCAAAGCCATAAACCGTGGCAATGTCCAATAACCGGTTAATCAGGGCATAGATCCGTGAGGTTATTTCTTCTTTCTCTATCGCAGCCTCAGCTCTGCCCTTCACCCTACAGTCAAATTCCTTTATTAGCTCTGCCAGCTCCACCAGCAGACACTCCTGCCCCATATTCTTATATACAACCAGCTTAGATATTAATCGGTACATCGTTTCCTCCAACTGTTGACAGGAAGCCAAGGAATCATGCTCTCAGCTCTCTGTATTATTATTATCTGAATAACGAAAACTCCTTGCTGTCCTACAGCTCCTCCAGCCCAACCAGCTTGAGGTTCTTCCGGGCTTCGGATAAATCCCTAAGCTCCCGGGTAAAGCCATTTTTGGAGAACAAATAATAATAGCCGGGTTGCAGAGCCGCATCCTTCGACAGAGCAATCAATGTATTAAAATCCTCCGTTCCGGCTAACCGGTCCTCCCAGACGCATTTGCCGGCCAGGGTATCTCCCTCCGATCCTTGTGCCAGGATATGAAGAGTTCCGTTCTTCCCATACCAGCGGTCCCACCACCGGTATTTGATGGAAAGTCTCTGTTGTTGATTCATCAGCTTCAGATACTCCGTACAGACGTCTGCAAAATATTCTTCCATATAATCATTAAGGCGGGGCCGAATGTATTGATCATATACATAAGCCTTTCTACCCAGCTGCAGCTCGGACAGATTGGGGAATATAAAGCAATACCAGAAGTGCAGGTAATGGTCTTTAATCCGGTAAAGACCCTTTTTCACATTTTGCTTACCTTCCTCGCTAAGTGGTACCAGCTTCTCAACGATATCAAGCTCCGTCAGATTCTTTAAATAAACCAGAATCTTGGCACGGGAATACCCGGTGCTTTGGAAAAGTTCGTTCAGCTTCCGTTTGCCACCGGCGAGTTCGGCAAGAATCGTATTATACACTCCGGGCTCTCTGAGCTCCTGCTTCAGATAATTCTGAGGTTCATAGAAAAGTCTTCGGTTCTTGTCAAGTACGATATCCAGGATATTATCCTTAACCGTCTTGTCCTCCTGCCACTCCTCCAGATAATCGGGAACTCCGCCGAGAATGGCACTGATGTAGATGCAGTTCTCCACAGAGGTTTTTGGGAAACGGTTTACAAAATCCACAAAGGTATATTCCTTCAATTTTAGATAGGCGTTAATGCGGGTCGCTGCCACACCCAGAAATTCCACCATCTCATTCTCGACAAAGCGGATGGAGGAGCTGCATAGAATAATCAGTACCGGGTGTCTGTAGCGATCCATTTCCTTGATAGCCTCTAAAAGTCCAGAGCCTCTTGAAAGATGCTGAAATTCGTCCAGGGCGATAATCGTCTTCTCCGCTTGTCTCTCCGTAAGGGCAGCGAATAGCCGGGTATAATCCGAAGCACCGGAGGTGTCAATGCCGTCAACCTTCCACTCCCGTATCATACGTTCGTATTGCATTCGGTCTTCACACTCTACGGTACTATAATAAAAGGCAGGTCTGCCCTCCAGAAATTCCTTCAGCAGGGTGGTCTTGCCGACACCCTTTCTTCCATATAGAATGACAAGATTATTACCGGGACTTTCATATTGTTTCATAAGCAGGTTAAGCTCTGCCGATCTTTTTATGACCATCCTACAACCTCACAAATTCATGATGTAACAAGAACCGGGCGCCGGTTCATAATCAAACCTTCCTCCGGTTCCTGTGGTTACTTTATTTCATACTTACATGCGATCGGGTGCTTCAATACCCAGAAGTTCAATTCCGGTCTGTAATACCGCCAGTACCAGGGTTATCAGAGCAATCCAGGAGGCTTGTTTCTCGTCATCCTCTTCCGTTATGATCTTCGTATCATGGTAGAAGCTGCTGAAGGCATTCGCTAAATCATAAATATACTGGCATATCCTGTGGGGAGCTGTTTCCTCATAGGCCTGCTGAACCATGTCACTGAACTTTGACAGCTCCAGCATCAGGGCAGTCTCCGAAGGATTGGAGGCCGGCTTAATTATCGTACCGTTCATAACGGATTTGCCAAGCTCCTTATACTTTGCAAGAATGGACTTGATTCTTACAATTGTATACAGAATATATGGGCCTGTATCTCCTTCAAAGGAGGTGAAGCGTTCCATATCAAATACATAATCCTTAGAGGCCTGGTTCGACAGATCACCATATTTCAGGGCAGCCATCCCGACCTTAGCGGCAACCTCTCTGGCTTCCTCTTCGGGCATGCTGCGATTCTCTATGATTTTCTTATAAACTTCCTCATAAATATTATCAATCAGGTATTCCAGGCGCATGACTCCGCCTTCCCTGGTCTTAAAGGGCTTGCCATCCTTACCGTTCATCGTACCGAAGCCGATAAAATCAAGCTCTGTATCCTCTTCCACAAGCTTAGTCTTCCTGGCGCAGCGGAACACAGTTTCAAAGTAAAGCTCCTGTCTCTTATCTGTGAAATAGATGATCCGGTCCGGATGGAATAATTTCATTCGTTCGACAATGGTAGCCAGATCTGTAGTATTATACAGGGTTGCACCGTCCGATTTTAAAATCATACAGGGAGGAATCTCCTTCGTATCAGTCTCTTCCTTCACCTCGACGACTAAAGCTCCTTCACTAATGGTAGCATAGTTGTTATCCTTCATATACTGTATCATATCCGGAATATAGGGCTGTGCATCGCTTTCTGACTTCCATAAGTCAAAGTCCACATTCAGGCTGATATAGATTCTCTTCAGATCCGTCACGGATACTGCCCGGATATGATTCCATAATGCAACATATCCCCTATGCCCATTCTGAAGCAGGAAGGTATTCTGCTTCGCTTCTTCACGAAACTCCGGATTCTCCTTGGAGTAGGCACTGGCAATCGGATAGTATTCCTCCAGCTCCGATATAGTAAACGGAGCCTCCGTCGGATACTCTCCGGTGAAGGAATCATCAAAATAGATAAGCTCCGGTTTCCGACGTTTCAATTCAGCAATAATAAGTCCCATCGGTGTTCCCCAATCGCCTAAATGGGCATCCCCAATGACCTTATTCCCCATGTATCTATGAATTCTCTTCACGCTCTCACCGATAATAGCAGAACGCAAATGTCCTACATGCAAGGGCTTTGCGATATTGGCACCGCCGTAATCCAGAACCACCGTCTTCGCCCTGTTAACCTTCTCACAGCCGAAGCTGTCCGAGACTGCCATATTGTTAATGTAATCCGCAAGAAAAGTATCATTTAATGTTATATTTATAAATCCCGGCATGATTGCCGTGATTTCCTTAAACATCTTATTCTCCTTAAGCAGTTCCGTAATCTCCTGCGCAATCTTTATCGGTGCTGTCTTATATTGCTTCGCAGCAGCCAGTGCACCGTTGCACTGATATTGACATAGATCCGGCCGATTGGATAAGGTTACTAAGCCGTATTTCGCTTCATACCCCTTCTGCTCAAAGGCTTGTTTTAATTCGCTAGTTATTAATTCTATAATCTTTTTCATTTTGACCTCCAGTACAGTTCATCTTAGCTTAAGGATTACTTTATCATAGATGGGCATAAATGTCATGCAAATTTTCATGTTATCCCGTCTTTCATAGATTATACACTTTCCTATGTCTATTTACCTATGAAAAATAAGAAAAAATTTGTAATATTTTAAAATATAGGCTATTTTTTTTATGCGTTTTGTTGTATATTATATAGTATACGAACATTCTAGGGTGCAAAATAGAAAGTAACTATGGGGGGCTCACATCAACATTGACGAAAGGGCAAGTAATTATCTTGTCATCCAAGAGGAATGTTATGAGAAGAATTCGGATTACGAAAGGAGAAATAGTATGTTCGGGCAGTACTTTGGGAATTACTTAGTAGAAAAGAATAAAATTTCTCAATCACAATTAGAAGTCGTATTAGAACAGCAGCAAAACTCACGAGCAAAATTAGGGTTAATCGCTGTTGCCGAGAAATTGCTCACTACGAAGCAGGCGGATGATGTGAATGAACTTCAGAAGCAAATGGATAGGCGTTTTGGTGATATTGCAATTGAAAAAGGTTATCTATTATCTGAAGAGGTAAATTACCTGCTTAACCTACAAGGTAATCCCTATTTAAAATTCATACAGGTCCTCACGGAGAATAACCTATTAACCATTAGTGAGATTGAAGAATGCTTGGAGAGCTACAAGAAAGAGAATCAGTTCTCTGACTCCGATATTGATGCGTTAAAATCAGGAGACATCGACCGTATCATCCCGGTATTCGTTAATAATACAGGGAATCCCATGATCGAGGAATGTATCAGCCTGGCCATCCGAAATATCGTACGTTTCATAAATAATAATGTCATGTTGAGGAATGCTGATAAGGTTCATACCTATTCCTTTGGAAGCTTGGCCTTCCAACAGATGATGGGGGACCATAATATCTTAGTCGGATTTGCCGGTAAGGGCAAGGAGCTCTTAACCATTGCTAATTCCTTTGCTAAGGAGACCTTTACCGAGATGGATGAGGACTCATTTGATTCTGTTTGTGAATTCATCAACTGTACCAATGGGCTGTTTGCTTCCAAGTTAAGCATGGAAGATATCCATATCGATATGACTCCTCCGTTGTTCTATTCAGACAAGACGATTACATCACAAGGAGACATCTATGTTGTTCCTGTCATTATCGATGGAAAGCAGTCTGACTTACTAGTTACAATGAACAATACGGTAGAGATAAATTAGGAGGGAGAATTACCATGGCAAGGATACTGTTAGTTGATGATTCCAAAACTTCGCGCAAAATACTCAGAAGTATATTGGAAGAAGAAGGTCATGAGGTGATCGGGGAAGCTGTCAATGGGCAAGAGGGTGTAGATAAATATCAGGAGCTGCATCCGGATATTACCACAATGGATATCACGATGCCGGTAATGGATGGTCTGGAAGCTCTGAGAACGATTGTGGAACTGGATAAAACCGCCAAGATCGTGATGGTTACCGCTGCCGGACAGAAGACAAAGATGGTGGATGCGATCAAGTATGGTGCTGTCGAGTTTATTGCAAAACCCTTTGAAGCTACCCAGATCATTGAGATTATCCGTAAGGTTATATAATAAAACATTTAAATTGATGATTGTCATATATAAAATTGAAACCTGCTAATGAAAGTCAATAGTCTTTTTTAGAAGTTAAGAATATTACTGAGCATAGCAAACAGGCTGGGCTACATGCCCAGCCTGAACTTTTCCATTTTTATTGATACACTTCTTTTACACGTGCATAATAAATTCTTAGAAATTTATTCAGACCCGCAATCTTTGCAACTTTTTTGGGCTTACCTTCATTTTCTTTTTTTACAATATAACAATATACTGAATCTTCAACCGGTTTATTGGTTTTTAAGCACTTCATTACCTCATATCCAGCTTTTCTGAGCCCTGGAGCACCTCGCTTTGATATTCGTCTATTCGTCCCAAAGAACTGACCTGATTGATATGGTGGTGCATCTATTCCGGCAAAAGCAATTAATGCACTTCCACTTTTAAAGCGGGTGATATCGCCAATTTCACCGATAAGCCGTGGAGCTAATCGATCACCTACACCATTCATCGCTCTCACAACCGAATATTCCTTTAAATTCATTGCGATTTCCTGCATTTGTGCTAAAATAGTAGCTAAGGTCTTGTCTACTTCTCTCAGTACATGAACAGCTTCTTGAACTAGAAGCTTAGTAGCAGCGGACTGGGAAGAGACTGTGGGGATACCGTTTTTAGCTATAGCAAAGATTTCTGAGGCCTTGGCTTGGTTATTACGGTATCCCTTCTTTTTTGCCCATTTCACATATTTCTCCGTAAACTGCTTTTCGGTTTTCTCTGTAATCAAGTCATAATGCCAGAATTCTTCTACAAAATCAGACAGTTTGTCTTTTTCAGTTTCAAACCTCCATCCGGGCAATACCTTGGTAATACCGGGCATAGTAGAATCCAATATACTTGTCAGAGATAATACGCTTTCTATTCGCATCCGCATGTAGTGTGAATATTGCCTGCTCAGCAGCTTAAGTTCCTGATATCTTTTCTTTCCTGCATCGAATTCCACAAGGTGGTACCAATTATCAAGACCATAGCAGGCAATCCTTCGGGAGTCGATCCTATCCGTTTTCCCTTTACGAATTGTACTACTATCAGCATACTTTTTCATAATGAGTGGATTAACAACACTGGTAAAAATACCTTTCTCCTTTAAATACATAAGAATTGGGAGATGATATATACCTGTCACCTCCATTACCACCTTAACTTCTTCGTCCAGATGGAGCAGTAATGCAGCAAGTTCCTGAAGCTCATTAATCGTATGAGCCACCTCATATGGTGAGCGGATAACTTCGCCATATGGTTTCATAATACAGACGGTACTTTTCCCTTTTGACACGTCGATTCCAACACTTATCATTTGTCTACATTTCCTTTCTGTAATGGTTCCATCCTCACTTATTACCATTCATCTTGGTTCGTTACGCGAAAGCCTTTCGGTTTCAACCTGCTTAATCGAATGCCTATAATAAGGTGATGGCTGACTGTTTCTAATACGGATGCATTTCTGATCCAAGGGGCTGTACGCCAGACCATTTACCACCTTATTATAAAAAAATAAGTGTAAATATAAAACTTATTTCTAAGTTAATATCTACACTTATACAGTACCAGGGGCTGTCGCACTATAGACAGCCCCTCTTTTTGGTAGGATTATTTTTAAAATTTCTTAAGCTTTTAAGCTTTCTTTCTGAGACTTACAAAGGAAGTCACTATTATAATTCCAAATGAGATGGAAGCGGCTTCTTTTATAACTAAGGATAAATAGCTCAGGGATTCTGTAAGATTATTACTAACGAGATAAAACATCGTATAATACAAATCTCCACCGGGAATCAGCGGTATCAGCATAGGAACCAACAAAATAATGGCTGGCGTTTTATATACTCTGGCTAACACTTCTGCCAGCAGCATGATGAAGACGGAAGCGATGAAAAGGCTGAGGATCTTGTCATTCATACAGTAATTCATAACCAGGTAGATGATCCATGATAGGGCTCCTCCTATCCCTGCGATTATTGGTTTATATCCTCTGACATTAAAAAGCAGTGCAAAGCCAAGAGCTCCTACAAAAGCAGTAATTGTCTGGATAATATATAATTTCATCGCTCAGCTCCCTATTCCAAGAATGATAAGTGCAAACCCCATTGCAACCGCAACCGCTTTTAATACCGCTTCACACATACCTAACAGACCGGTGATGGTATGTCCGCTGATAATATCCCTTAAGGATGAGGTTAAGGATAACCCGGGTATCAACAGCATAATATTACCTATTATTATCTTATCAAGAGATTGCCCAATTCCGATGGAGGTCAAAAATACTGCAGTTGCACCCACGATAGCAGAACAAATAATGTTTAAAATGATATTCTGCATTTTCATTCTTGCCCCGATCAATAGCACAAGTCTCATTACTATTCCGGATAAAAATGCAGCTACTGCATCT
Organism: Bacillota bacterium; assembly: GCA_023409835.1. Lineage (GTDB taxonomy): Bacteria > Bacillota > Clostridia > Lachnospirales > Lachnospiraceae > Mobilitalea. The sequence continues at coordinate 7,088 of JAEYQV010000148.1, read as the reverse complement.
AAGCCTGAGCCACCGAAAAATATGGAAAAGGCAGCTGAGACAACCGCATAAATAAAGAAATATGCAATCTGAGGGTATTTGTTCTCCTGTCGGATCATTGCGATCTGATCGGAAAGAAACTTAATATCGGGTGGATTCTCGCATATCCTACGCGATAAGGAATTCACCTTATCGATCTTATCCATATCCGTATCATATCGAGTAATCCTCCTCGTCTGGGTAATGACCTCCTCCTCTAAAGTGCTTATTGTGAGAACAATCGAAGAGGTAATCGTAAATACATCAACTCTTACAAAATCATAGGCAAGACCTATTCGTGTAATTGTATCCTCAATCCTGTTAACCTCTGCTCCTGAGGTGAGCAGAATTTCTCCCAGATCTAACATACAGGATACCAATCGAACCTTTTCATTATAATTCAACTTAGTTAACCCTTCCTGACAACCCAGTCCATTAAGATATCAATCAGCTTTCTTCTCTCTCAGTTCACAAAACGATCTAATATTTTATGATAAACTCAGGCAGATACGCTCTCTCAGTACACAAAACGATCTACTAATTCATGATAAACCCAGGCAGATACGCTCTCTGCCACAGCTTATTTATCGTAACCCTCGGGATTATTCTTCTGCCATCTCCAGGCATCCTCACACATTTCCTTCAGTCCTTTTAAGGCAGTCCAGCCCATTTCCTTCTCCGCTAAGGAAGGATCCGCATAACAGGTGGCAATATCTCCGGGACGGCGGGGCTTGATTTCATAGGGGATATCTTTTCCACATACGTTAGAGAATTCCTTCACTAAATCCAGTACACTATATCCCTTTCCCGTTCCAAGATTATAAGTACAGATACCCGGTTGTTGCTGTATTCGCTCTATCGCCTTCACATGTCCCTGAGCAAGGTCAACAACATGAATGTAGTCCCGAACTCCGGTGCCATCCGGTGTGTCATAATCATTTCCAAACACTCCAAGCTTCTCAAGCTTGCCAGCCGCCACCTTGGTAATATAGGGTGCCAGATTGTTGGGCAGACCCTTGGGATCTTCTCCGATTAATCCGCTCTCATGGGCTCCGATGGGATTAAAATAGCGTAGCAGGATGATATTCCACTGGGGCTCTGAGATGTAGATATCCCGGAAAATCTCCTCCAGCATCAGCTTCGTTCTGCCATATGGGTTCGTGGCTGACAGAGGAAAGTCCTCCTTAATCGGCACGGTTGCCGGGTTACCATATACGGTAGCCGAGGAGCTGAATACTATGTTTTTAACCCCGTGCTTGCGCATCTCATCACATAACACCAAAGTGCCGGTGATATTATTCCAGTAATATTCCATCGGCTTTGCTACCGATTCTCCGACGGCCTTTAACCCGGCAAAATGGATTACCGAATCAATCTTTTCTCTTTCAAATACTCCCCGTAACGCCATTTGGTCTAGCAAATCAACCTGATAGAAGGTGACCTCCTTACCTGTGATCTGCTTTACTCTTGCCAGGGCTTCCTTCGAAGAATTACACAAATTATCTACTACCACTACCTCATAGCCCTGTTCCAGCAGCTCAACGCAGGTATGGCTTCCGATAAAACCGGCCCCGCCGGTAACCAATATCGACATCTCTTTTCTCCTTTTCTATTACAAATACTTACCAACGATTTCTGCCATTGCATCCCATTTACGCTCCATATCTGCAACCAGGGCCAGCTGTGTTCTGCAGCGATCCAGATTGTGTCCCTCTCTATGAATTCGGAAATAGGTATCTCCTTGTAAGTAATCCGTTAAGAATCTCATTCCGCATTCCAGGGTCATCAGCTTGGCTCCCATGGGAAGCATCTGGATTTCTTTATTGGAAAGACTTCCCTCGCAGCCTTCTAAATATCCTCTGGTATATAGCTCAAAGAGCTCAAGACTTAAGGACACCTTCGCTAAATCCGTCTCGTCCTCTAATGCGGTATTCGCTCCAAAGCGAATGGAATCTCCGAAATCATTAATAGCAAGTCCCGGCATCACCGTATCCAGATCAATCACGCAAATCCCCCTGCCCGTATCCTTATCCATCATGATGTTATTTAACTTGGTATCATTATGTGTCACCCTCAGAGGCAGCTCCCCCTTCTTAAGAAGCTCCATGCATACCTTCATATCATTTTCTCGGGCCATCAAAAAGTCAATCTCCGGCTTAACATCCTTAACCCTTCCCATAACATCCTTCGCCACGGCATCCTGAAACGCCTCATAACGCACCGGAGTATTATGAAAATCTGCAATGGTTTCATATAGTGTAGATGCATCAAAATCCTCTAACAGCTTTTGAAAGCGGCCGAAAGCCACAGCACCCTCATAGAAATCCTCGGGCTTTTGAACCTTCTCATAGCAAATACTATTCTCGATGAATTTGTATCCTCTCCAATAGGAACCGATGCTGTCCACAAAGTAGGGCTCTCCCGTTTTCGCATAGATTACATTTAAGGTCTCACGGTCAATATCCCCATTCCTTTTACGTATACATTCCTTTAAGAATTCCGTAACCTTGCAGATATTGCTCATAAGCTGCTCCGGATTCTTAAAGATCTCATGATTCATCCTCTGGAGAATATATCTTACCTTCTTATCTCCCTGATCAAAATACACAACAAAGGTATCATTGATATGGCCATTTCCGTAACGCTCATGGCTTACATAGTTTCCTTGAAAATCTAATCCTTCAATGGCCTCCGGTATTCTGGCGCAATATTCTTCTCTTGTCATAGTTCCTCCTTAATTCACTTATAGATTTCTTCGTTTATTCTGTCTATTCCTCATCAGTTTCTGATGATTCTAAAAGTTCCTGTACTATGCTTCCCACAGATCAGCAGGATAGCTGCCCTGCTCCTTCAACTGTTGAATTGCATTTACTACCACTTCTTTATCCGCATGATAGGTTACACCATACCACTTATCCCCGGAGCGAAGGACCTTCACGCTGGCTTTCTCCTCTTCCAGCAGCTCACCCACCACAAAAGGCAGAAAATACTCTGATTTCATCGGATTCTTCACTGCTTCCGTATTCAGGAAATTGATGAAGCGCTCTTCCAGCTCTTTGAAGATGCTCTTTGTAAATCCCCACATATTCATGGATACGATACTGCCCTGCGGAATTGTCACCCAGGTCTTACCCTCATCCTCTGAGTAGGCTGCCGCAGAATCTCTCTTCATAATGTAGGTTCTTTCATGAATCGTCTGAAGCATATGCGTATCAGATACCTCGCATACCCCTCTGGCAACATGTCCGTTCTCTGTTAAGGTGTTTTCTATGGTGTAGCCGACCATCGTATAGCGATATTTGCTATCATCCTCCGTTGAAGTTAATGCTTCATAAATCATTCGAAATGCATCCTTGCCATAATAATCATCCGCATTGATTACCGCAAAGGGTCCATCAATAATCTCCCTGCAGCAAAGGATTGCATGACCGGTTCCCCAAGGCTTCACTCTCTCCTGAGGGACAAAATACCCCTCCGGCAGACGCTCCAGCTCCTGGTATACATACTCTACCTCTGCAAACTCCGCAATACGGTTACCGATTCTATCTTTAAAATCTTCTTCAATCTGCTTTTTAATGATAAATACTATTTTTTTAAAGCCTGCTTTTAACGCATCATAAATAGAATAATCAATGATCAGATTTCCCTGTGCATCTACCGGGTCGATCTGCTTCAGACCTCCATATCTGCTTCCCATACCTGCTGCCATAATTACTAATACCGGTTCCTTCATACGAATCCTCCTATATATTGAAACTTTCTATCCTATGTTCTATTTGCTTATTCTTATCATATAATAATCGACTTGACGAATCATTGTAATATAGTATAATCATTAGTAATATCGTGTAATTCCAATTATATTGCTAAGATTGAGGTGCTATTATGACGCAGACCATTGAGTTAATTACCGTGTTAAAGGAGCTTCATACCATCTCCGGCTTCCGGATTTCCATCTACAATACCGAGCTTCAGGAGGTATGCTCCTATCCGAAGGAATTGACCGGCTTCTGTTCCTATATTCAGGAAAGTAAATCCGGAAGGCAATGCTGTAAGGATTGTGATGCAAAGGCCTTCCACACCGTAAAAAAAACCGGTGAGGCTTACATCTATCGTTGCCATTTCGGGTTATATGAAGCAGTAGCTCCTTTGTACTATTTTGGTGTATTATCCGGCTATCTGATGATGGGTCAGACCTTAGATAATTCCCCGGATAGTCGTTCCCATGTAGAACAATCGGCCAGGGAGCACGTCTCTGATTATGAGCGGCTCACCCAAGCCATCACTGATATCCCCATAAGCTCCAAGGACAAGATAGCCTCCTGTATCACGATTATGAAAATATGTGCCTCATATATTACCATGATAAATGGCTGGAAGGCACCGGATCAGGAGCTACCGGTCCGAATTCAGAAATATATCAATCAGCATTATGCCTCCCCCATAACCATTGACAGCCTCAGTAGTGTCTTTCTCTGCAGTAAATCCACTCTGTCCTCTGCCTTTAGAAGCACCTTTCAGAAGACAATGATTGAATATTTAACGGAGGTTCGCCTCACTCATGCCAAGGAGCTTCTGGATAGCCCTGCGATGTCGATCAAAAGCATCTCCATTGCCTGCGGCTTTACTGATCAAAATTACTTCACTAAGGTTTTTCAAAAGCATTTTCATATGACTCCCAGCGACTATCGGAAGCATTCCCGGTACTCTCGGGAAATTCTATCGTCGGATGCTTCTCCGAATACCATATCATAGCACCCATTGACAGGACCGTCAGAAATATATTTACAAGATGGAACGTAATTCATTTTATCTCCATATAACAAGATGATAGGATAGATCGTTTATCTTGTCATAGCCGGATTGTATGCCTGTATTTCCAAGCACAAAAAATCCAGTAAATAGGGCCTTTACGCTCATTTACTGGATTTTTATATAAGGGGTAATCTAATTAGCAGCTTGTAATCATCCTATGGTTTTGTTCTATTTTACCTTTTGTGCATACAGGTATCCGTCTTCACTGCCAAAATATACAAGTCCGTCTTCTAATAACGGGCTGGTGAATATTCCTCCCGTGCCCAGCATTACGTCCCATACACATTTCTGATTATCACCCAGCTTGTATACCTGAAGCGCTCCGGACCCAGGTGATGAGTAAGCATCTCCGGAGGTAACATATAAAAGACCGTTATCAACGATTACCTTTGAAAATGAATTCTTATAGATAGGATATTCCATCTCTACGGTTCCATCGTTGATATTTATCGCATATACCTTCAAGGAATCAGAGGTTGAGAAATATACAAGATCCCCATCTATTACAGGATCTCCCGTAATCCAGGAGTCATCAGGATCCTTATAGTCCCACTTGCTTTCACCGGTCTTGATATCGAGTGCGGAAATCGTTTTGTTTCTGCCACCAATAAAGATTACACCGTCATTTACGATGGAAGAATTCTGAAATGCTACATAATAGCTTCTATTCCACACAATTTCCTTCGTCTCCAGATTAACGGCTCTATATTCTCCGCCCCAATCTCCATAATATATGATTCCATCCTGGATTAGCGGTGTCGAGCGTACGCCCCTGCAGCCGGGAGCCTTGAAATCCCATACCAGCTCTCCCGACACTGCGTCAAAGCCCAGAATTGATCCCGTACTGCTTCCAAAGTATACGATACCGTTACTAATGACCGGTGTCGCATCATGATAGTCCCATTGATCCTTCCTTAAATAGTAGTTTTCTGTCGGCTTAAGATCATATTTCCAAAGCTCTGCTCCGGTCTGTGCATCAACTGCGAAATAAACCTCCTTGCTACTGAAGAACACTGCATTATCCAGGGTTGCAGCCTGGCTTAGAATCGGATTACCCGTATTGTATTTCCAGACTTCCTTACCCGATTTCTTATCTAATGCATAGAAATTACCGTCCTTGCTTCCAAAGTATACATTGTTTCCGATAATCATCGGAGAGGATGCGACACCTACGCCTGTCTTGAACTTCCAGGAACCATCTGCGGCAACCTCAGGGTTTGATACTTCGTCTTCCTTGTTAGTACCCATAGCGTCTTCCTTGTTCACTGCTCCTTCACTTCCTTCTTCACTACCTTCTTCTTTCCCTTGATCCGTGTCCTTCTCAGTCGCCGTTTCCTTATTCGGTGCAGGCTGAGTATTACTTGCATCTTCACTGCTCTTCTTGGAACAGGAAACCGTTGAAATAAGAATGAGACATATTGCAACAGCAAGTAGGAATTTTACGATTACATGTTTCATATAGTAAATATTCTCCCTTTCCCGTAAAAAGTATTGCAGGCTTTGCCTGCGGCTCTTTGTAAATACAACACAACCCTCACCGGCCTAGAAATTATGTTGTTACGCAACCGGATTGTCTGTCTGTGCCAGCCAACCGATAATAAAAAGTTCCCTATAATAGTATCCTAAGAATACTTTTATAGGGAATAGAATATTTACAAGTAATCTATGCAATTTTACAATTTAACCAAATTGCAGCAGCCAGCTGTTATCCTTTCTGTACTGGCTTGGGCTGCATTTCATCATTTTCTTGAAGATTCGGCTGAAGTTTGTTATATCCTCAAAGCCTACCCGATACGCCACTTCATTAATCGGGAGTCCGGTATCCTTAAGCATTAGGGAGGAGGCTTCAATCCTCAGCTTAGTAACGTAGGAAATTACACTCTCGCCGGTATTTTTTTTAAATAGCTCATTAATCGTAGTTCTGTTAATATGAAAATGCTCAACCAAGGTCTTTAATGAGATCTTTTCAGCATAATGGGTATGAATAAACAGCAGCATTTTCTCCAGAATATCGGTTCCGGAATCCAGTACTGCTTCCATCGTCTGTACCTCTACAGACGGGAATTTTGATAGATAACAGAGCAGCTCCAGAAGATAGGATCGACCGCGGCATATCCAGTAGCAGTTCCCCTGTCCTTCCAGCTCATCCTTCATGCTTTCCAATAGATTTAAAAATCTGCGGAGCATGCTGCCGGTTAACTGGTAATGGTTCGCCTGGCTGCCATCCCTTACAAGGAAGGGATTAAAAAGATACA